>JAZSCE010000045.1:0-47215 GCA_045602725.1 Faecousia sp.
TCCATTTTAATTGTCCAAGGTGTTATAGTTTGTCTCACATTATTCAATTTACAAGGTACAGACTGCCCACCGGACGGTGAGCTTTTTGATTTTATCACGCACACCTCCCATTGTCAAGCACTTTTTTCAAGTTTTTGCAAATTTCGATGTGCAAGCTCTGTCATTGCGACAGCTTTGCTATAATAGCAACGCAAGGCTCTCTTGTCAATAGCAAAATTACTTTTTTTGACAATTTTTTACCTTTGATTTCGGCTGTCTTTCGGGTGTAGATGTTTGTCTCTTTGCTTGCTTTTTACCATTCGTTGGCGAAGAATATTGGGCGCAAAGAACACCATATACGGCACACCCAGGCTCTTCAGCCGCAGCAGATGAAGCGCAAGGATGGCAAGGCCGATCCCAAGGCCTGTCAAGCCGGCAACCGAAGCCGCCAGCGCCAAACCAAACCGACTGACGCGGATCGCCGCTGCAAAGTCCCGATTGGGCAGCACAAAGCCGCTGATGCCGGTGATACTGACCACGATCAGAGCCATTGGTGAGATCACGCCGGCATCCACCGCTGCCGATCCCAGCACAATGCCGCCGATAATAGAAACTGATTGCCCAATACTTTGCGGCAAATGCACCCCGGATTCCTGCAGCAGTTCAAATGCCATCAACAGCCCCAGCACCTCCCAAACCGCAGAATACGGCAGATTGTCCCGGCTTTCGTCAATGATCTGCAGGAGCATATCCGGAATCAGATCTCTGTGAAATGTGGTAAAGCCAATATAGATAGCCGGCAGCAGCAGCCCGATAAGCAATGCCGCATATCGCATCACCCGTACCCAGGATGCGGAAATATAGTCCCGTCCCAGATCCTCCGGAGAATTCATCAAATATCCAATATCCACCGGCGCCAAATACCCCAGCGGCAGCCCATCCACAAACAGCCCCACCCTACCCTTCAGCAGGCCGTTACAGAATCGATCCGTACGCTCCGTGTACTGCAGCAGCGGAAATGCCGTTTTGCGCGAGCCGGTAATATACTCCTCCACCGATGCCGGCGACAGCATACCATCGATATCGATGGTGGCCAGCCGTTTTTTCATCCGCTCCACCAGCTCGTCATTGGTCAGGCCGTCGATCCAAACCACCGTCACATTCGTCAGGCTGCGACGGCCTACCTGGGTTTCATACAGCCGCAGATCCGGCGTACGCAGATGGCGGCGGATCAGGCTGGTATTGGTGCGCACCGTTTCCACGAATGCATCCTTTGGGCCTTTTGCGGTATGCTCCACATCCGGCGCGGCCAATCCACGCTTCTCCCCTGTCTTGGTTTCAAACGCAATTGCCCCCACATCCGGAAACAGCACCACGCAGAAGCCATTGACCAGCAGCGTTGCCACATCGGTCAGGGTCTTGCAGGATTTTGCCACGGAATTGACCACCACACCATTGAGCGCGGCTGTGTACAGCGCTTCCATTGTCTTGCCCTGCAGCTGCTCCATAATCGGTTTGAACACATATTCCGAAATATCCGCGCCGGAGGTCAGCCCATCAATGGCATAGCCATAGAGGGTAAATTGTCCGCACTGCAGCTTACGGACATTAAAATCGCCGGCCTCACGGAAAATATTTCGGATATTCTCGTCATTGATTGCACCGGGGTACATTTCGTTCATTTTCTCCACCTCTCAGGCTAGTTTACCCAAAAATGTGGATAATAATTGCATTTTGCGGATGCAGATGGTATAGTAAAGAAAATCCTTGTAAGGAGAACACTATGTCTCACACAATTGCTGCTGTATCGACCGGTCTGACGGTCAGCGCCATCGGCATTATCCGGCTCACCGGTGATGCGTGCGCCGATATTGCCGGAAAGGTCTTTACATTAAATAATGGAAAAGCCTTCAGCGAAGCCCCCAACCGTAAGCTGGTGCTGGGCACGCTGCGGGATAAGGACGGTCGCATCATCGACCAATGCTGCGCCATCTACAGCCGAGCCCCCCATACCTATACCGGCGAGGATACCGTAGAATTTCATTGCCACGGCTCTCCAGCGGTGCTGGCTGCTGGGCTGGATGCGCTGTATGTAGCCGGCGCCCGGCCTGCCCAGCGTGGAGAATTCACCAAAAGGGCATTTCTCAACGGCAAGCTGGAGCTGACCCAGGCGGAGGCTGTCATTGACCTGATTGAAGCCGACAGTGCCGATGCCGCTGCCAATGCCGCCGGTCAGGTTGGCGGTGTTTTGCAAAAGAAATTGGCACCCATCTATGATGACCTGACCAATCTTTGCAGTCATTTCCACGCCGTGCTGGATTATCCTGATGAAGATATCGAGGACTTCGGTCTTGACCGTTATGAAAACGCTCTGAGGGCGGATGTCTCTGCGCTGAAAGCTCTGCTCAGCACCTATGGGCAGGGCCGCATCCTGCGGCAGGGCGTTGCCGCCGCTATTGTAGGTAAGCCCAATGTAGGCAAATCCAGCCTGCTGAATGCCCTTGTGGGTTATGAGCGGGTCATCGTTACGCAGATCGCCGGCACCACCCGGGATACCGTGGAAGAAACCGCAATGGTTGGCTCCACTCGCCTGCGGCTCATCGACACCGCCGGCATCCGGGAGACCAAGGATCAGATTGAGGCAATGGGCATCGAGCGGTCCCGGCAGGCCCTGGAGAATGCGGATCTGGTAATCTTCGTTTGTGACGGCTCTGCGCCCCTTACCGACGATGACCGGGCCATTATGGCGCTATGCGCCGGCCACGAAAATACGGTTGCGCTGATCAATAAAACCGATTTGGGGCAGGTCATCTTCCCTGCTGATCTGCCGTTTGGGCATATTATTCCTGTCTGCGCTTCCAGCGGCGAGGGGTTAGATGCATTTGCAGCGCTTGTGGACAAGCTGTTTGGCAGCAGCATCCCCTGCGATGGCTCGATCCTGACCAACACCCGGCAATATGATGCCATTCGCCGTGCCTATGACGCAATGCTGCGGGCATTGGACGGACTTAGCTTGGGTCTGACACCGGATGCTGTGCTGACGGATGTGGAGGACGCCATGTTCGCTATGGGCGAGGTAACCGGCGCTACCGTCCGGGAGGATATCACCGCAAGAATTTTTGAACGTTTCTGTGTAGGAAAGTGAATAAACTTTTATGGAGTATCTTATCAAAACAAAGAGGCTTCTCGGTGACGAGCAGTTTTGCGGTATGGATCGTTCCCTGCTTGATTATTGGCAATGGGCGCACTCCGATATCGCTTCCAACGCTGAGCGTGGAAAATTAGCAGAATTTATTGTTAAATGCGCTGTTAGCGCACCCTCCTCACATAGAACCGAATGGGATGCCGTAGATGTAATCTCTTCCGATGGTATTCGTATCGAAGTAAAGTCGTCTGCCTATCTGCAAACTTGGAAAACCAGCAAGTTATCATCTATCCAATTTGACATCGCGCCTAAAAAATCTTGGGACGGCGAAACAAATCTCTATTACGATGACATTGGGCGTCATTCGGATGTGTATGTTTTCTGTCTGTTTGCTTGCAAAGATCCCAAAATCGCCAACCCCTTAAACTTGGAGCAGTGGGATTTTTATGTTTTAGCAACATCTACTCTAAATGAAAAAATACCTAATCAAAAAACCATTACGCTAAATTCTCTTATTAAGCTTGGTGCTATTAAAACACAATATCACCAGATTCACACCACAGCAAAAAACCTTATGCAACCAAAGGATTAACCGGTATGATCTATCTTGACAATTCCGCCACCACCAGGCCTTGCGCTGAAGCTGTGGAGGCGATGACAAAAGCGCTCACCGATGGGTGGGGCAACCCCAGCTCGCTGTATGGCTTTGGCATTGATACAGCCCGGGAGCTTCGCAGCGCCAGGCAGCAATTGGCTGCCGTTATGGGCGCTGAGCCGGACCGGCTGTTCTTTACCTCCGGTGGTACGGAGGCAGACAACTGGGCAATTTACGGCACAGTAAAACGTCTTGGCAAGCGGGGCAAGCATATCATTACCACCGCCATTGAGCATCCCGCGGTCTTAAACTGTATGAAAGACCTGCAGGCTCAAGGCTTCGAGGTAACCTATCTGCAGCCGGATCATTTGGGTCGTATCAGCGTGGATGACCTGAAGGCTGCGCTGCGGCAGGATACCATTTTGGTATCTATTATGATGGTCAACAATGAGGTGGGCTCTGTGATGCCCATCAGCCAAATGGCGAAGCTGACCCACCGCTTAAGCCCCAATGCCATCTTCCACACCGATGCGGTGCAGGGCTTTCTGAAGGTTCCGTTCAGTGCCAAGACGCTGGGCGCAGATCTCATCAGCATTTCGTCCCATAAGATTCACGGACCCAAGGGCGCTGGTGCTCTGTATATCAGCCCCAGGCTAAGATCCTTTCCTCCCCTGCTGTTGGGCGGCGGTCAGGAAAACGGCTACCGCAGCGGTACGGAAGCCACCCCGGCCATCTTCGGCTTCTGCGCCGCAGCCACCGCTGTAAATGCCACTTTGCAGGCGGATCTGCAGCGGGAAAATGCGCTGAAGCAGGCACTTGTGGAGAAATTATCCCAGCTGAACGGCATCGTGATCAACGGTGCCCACGAAGCGCCCCATATTCTCTCCCTCTCCATTCCCGGTCTGCCGACGCAGAATTCCATCAACATTTTGCAGGATCACGGTATCTGCGTGTCCGCCGGCTCTGCCTGCGCAAAAGGTCACCGCAGCCACACCCTGACGGCGATGAATCTCTCCCCGGAGGTGATGGACGGCTCATTCCGTATTTCCTTGTGCAGAGATACGACGCAGGAGGAATTGGATAAGCTGGCTGCCATTATTGAAAGCGAACTTCTCCCCCGAAAATAACAAAAAACCCGAGGTTAATAACCTCGGGTTTCTTATTTTCAATTAGTATGCGACGCCCCAGTAGATCATCTTGTCGGCGCTCTTACCGCAGCAAGCGCAGGTGTCGCCCAAATGTTCCTGCTGGAAGGGGATGCAGCGGGAGGACATTCCCGCGACTTCCTTCATCTTCAGCTCGCAATCCAGCTCGCCGCACCACATGGTCTTAATGAAGCCACCGTGGGTCTCCTGCAGGGTCTTGGCTTCTTCAACGGAGTGAGCCTCGTAGATATGCTCTTCCAGGTTCTTCCTGGCCTTGGCATACATACCGTCGTGAACAGCCTGCAGCTGCTCAGCAACAGCTGTTTCCAGGTCCTCCAGCTTGACAACGATCTTCTCACGGTCGGTACGGCGCACCAGCACGCATTCGCCGTTTTCCAGATCACGGGGGCCACATTCCACACGCAGGGGAACACCCTTCATCTCGTACTCAGCGCACTTCCAGCCCATAGAGTTGTCACTGTCATCCAGCTTCACACGGAAGCCGGCATTGGCAAGACGGGTCTTCAGCTCGTTTGCCGCTTCCAGGACACCGGGCTTATGCTGTGCCACGGGCAGGATGACCACCTGAACAGGAGCGACCTTGGGAGGCAGCACCAAACCATTTTTGTCACCGTGGGTCATAATGATGCCGCCGATCAGACGGGTAGAAACGCCCCAGGAAGTTTCGTGGGGATTGGTCTTTTGGTTGTTCTTGTCGGTAAACTCGATCTCGAAAGCCTTGGCAAAGCCGTCGCCGAAGTAGTGGGATGTACCGGCCTGCAGCGCCTTACGGTCGTGCATCATACACTCGATGGTGTAGGTAGCCTCGGCGCCGTTGAACTTTTCCTTCTCGGTCTTCTGACCGCGGGTGACGGGCATTGCCAGCACATTCTCGCAGAAATCAGCGTAGACATTGAGCATCGTCTCGGTGAATTCCTTGGCTTCTTCCGCAGTGGCGTGAATGGTATGACCCTCCTGCCACAGGAACTCTCTGTGCCGCAGGAAAGGACGGGAGGTCTTTTCCCAGCGCAGAACGCTGCACCACTGATTATACTTCATAGGCAGATCTCTGTGAGACTGCAGCACATTTGCAAAATGCTCGCAGAACAATGTCTCGGAAGTAGGACGGATGGCATAGCGCTCCTCCAGATTCTCACCGCCGCCCATAGTAACCCAAGCGCACTCCGGCGCAAAGCCTTCCACGTGATCCTTTTCCTTCTGCAGCAGGCTTTCGGGAATCAGCAGGGGCATATACACATTTTCAACGCCGACCTTCTTAAACTCGGCATCCATAATGCGCTGGATATTTTCCCAAATGGCATAGCCATACGGACGGTAGATAAACACGCCCTTAATGGAAGAATAATCGATGAGCTGTGCCTTTTTGCAAACGTCGGTAAACCATTGGGCAAAGTCTACCTCCATATCTGTGATCTGTTCAACCTTTTTATCTTTTGCCATGATGAATACATCCTCTCTTTGGCATAATTCGTTACTATATATTATAGCACCAATGTCAAGCGCCTGCATAGGATGAAATAAGATTTTTCACCCGGGAGGCAGCCCAATGATGAAAATTACGCTTTCTTTGGAGCCCAGCGTGGTACTTTTTTATACACGCATCGCACTTTCTGCCGGGAAGCCCCTGGAGCAGGTACTGACCGATGCCCTGTTTAAGCTGGCCGGCGAGCTGAGCCTGGAGGCACTGCAGGACGGAAGCGCGAAATAACTGTTGCGAACATCCGGATAATTTGGTATACTTTTTTCAGAAGCAAAGGAAACGGAGGTTTTTTCTATGAAATCCATCCGCGATATTTACAAGATCGGCAAAGGTCCTTCCTCCTCCCATACCATGGGCCCGGAGCGGGCTGCCCGACTGTTTTTAGAGCAAAATCCCGATGCTGACGGCTTTCGGGTCATTCTGTACGGCTCCCTGAGCAAGACCGGCATTGGCCACGGCACCGATCGGGTGCTGAATGAGGTGTTCTCCCCCCTTCCCACCGAGATCGTATTCTCCAATGAAGTTTTGGAGGGCTCCCACCCCAACACGCTGGATTTCTACGCAATCAAGGACGGCATTGATACCGCTTATCTTCGTGTGGAGTCCATCGGCGGCGGCGATATCCGCATTCCCGGCCAGCCCCACCTGGATCCCCCGGAGGTATATCCTGAAAATTCCTTTGCAGAAATCGCCGATTTCTGCAAATGGCGCTATATCCATAAGCTCAGCGATTATGTGGAGCTGAACGAAGGCGAAGAGATTTGGGATTTCCTGATGAATGTGTGGCAGCATATGAAACAGTCCATCGCCGACGGTTTGGCTGCCACCGGCACGCTGCCCGGTGGATTGAATGTCCAGCGCAAGGCCAAGTCACTAAAAGAGCAGGTCCCCGAGGAAAAGAACCCTGCCCTGCTGGAATTCCAGCAAATCGCAGCCTACGCCTACGCTGTAGCAGAGCAGAATGCGGACAACGGCACCATCGTGACCGCACCCACCTGCGGCGCTTGCGGTGTTGTGCCTTCTGTACTGAAATACGCCCAGGATACCCGTGGCTTTACCGATGAGCAGATCATCCGCGGTCTTGCCGCTGCCGGCATCATCGGCAGCCTGACCAAGCGCAACGCATCTATTTCCGGCGCCGAATGTGGCTGCCAGGCCGAGATCGGCACCGCCTGCTCTATGGCCGCTGCTGCCCTGGCGGAGCTGTACGGTCAGGATTTGGATCAGGTGGAGTATGCCGCCGAGGTTGCGATGGAGCATCATTTGGGTCTTACCTGCGACCCCATCTGCGGTCTTGTGCAGATCCCCTGCATTGAGCGCAATGCTGTGGCTGCGATGCGGGCTATGAACGCCTGCAATTTGAGCTATTTCCTCACGGGCTCCCGTAATATCAGCTATGATATGGTCTGCCGTGCGATGCACGATACCGGCATCCACCTGCATCACCAATTCCGGGAAACCAGCGAAGGTGGCCTGGCCCGTATCTACAACCGCCGCAAATAAGAAAACACCACAGCCAACCGGCGGTGCGATCAATTGGTCGCACCGCCGGTTTTATGAATAGAAACAAGGCAGGGAACACACTTCCCTGCCTTGCTCTTTTTGTGCAATTACTTATACTTAAATACGACTGTGATCGTCCAGATGTTCTTATCATACATATAGGCGTATGTATTGGTAAGAATCTTCTTATCCACCTTCGCTGCGGCCTTCAATGCGGCATAGCAATCCGTGCCTACAGAGCAGATCTGCTCCATCGCCTGCTCATAAACAGCCTTGGTCTTACACTTGAAAGTGAAGGACTTGCACTGATTCTTCGCTGCCGCCTGGGCAATGGTCTTGATCTGATTCAAGTCATAGCTTTCCAAAACCAGGCCATTGTGATAGTAGTAGTTTCCTCGGGTGGCATCGCAGCCGGGAACTGCTGTCGGGCAAAGGGAGATATCCCTTGTGCGGCAAAGCTCTTCCGTGGTGATGCAGAAATAATCGAAGCCGGTCTCGTTGGATTTAACCGTCTGAACCGTATTGGAGCTATCGTCCCACGTGGTATCCAGATAGTAATAATCGCCGTCGATCTTCAGAATATTCCAAGCGTGGGCGCCATCCTGCTCACCGGTTTCCTTGCGGATGTATCCGGCAACCTCAGCGCACTCAACGCCGCACTTCTGCAGCAGATACTGCATTGCACGGGCATAGCCTTCGCAAACTGCTTTACCTTCCAGGAAAACGCCGCAGATCGTTCTCAGATAATCGATCTTGTCGATTGCAGGGCCACCTTCCTGCTTCTGCTTGTTGAGGGCAATGGTGTCATAGTCCACGCTGGAGATCACCTTGACGTGGAGACGAAGCGCCACATCGTATGCACTCATTGTATCGTCAATTCCCTCAAGGTATTTGGGAACAACCTCGTCAATGCGCCGTTGCAGCACAGCTACTTCCTCTGCAGAAGCGCCGTAGAACAGATGCACATTTTCGCCGCCCATAGAGATGGTCTTAAACCAGAACAGCTCCGGATGGTCATAACGGATCGCATCGCACACCTTTTCCATATCCGCAAAGGAGCAGCCGGAAATGACCACAGCTTCTTCGTGATTTCGGATCGCTGCCAGCAGCACATTGTAAGCATTCTGGCAGGTTGCGGTCAGGCGATCATAGAAGAAGTAGCGGATATTTCCGTCCAGCGCACGGTCAGGTGCCTGCGGCGTATAGGGCAGGCCGTAATCACCGGTCTCAATAATCCGGGGGCTGGGAGGCGTGATCTCATCCTCAATCACCGTGCCGGACATCTGCAGCAGATAGTAGAAGGGATTGTTGTTATACTGCGGGTTCTCCAGCAGCGCTCTTACCAGCTTGCGATATCCCTCGCCGGAGATATTGCCGTTGCTCTCATAATAAGATGCTCTGACAGATGCCAACGCGTTCTGATTCAGGAATCGCAGGTACTGCACAGCAACCAGGGCGATATGTCCCTCGGCCAGATCCTCTTCCAGCTCCGGAAGATGCTTGATCTGCCATACGTGGGTCAGCTCACGCACCAGCAGCTCCGAAAGATTGACAGAAGGAATCGAGTACTCAACGTGTACCGTCTTCTTGTCATCCACATACGACCTGAGCGGAATATCGCTTCCCCGCTTCAGGAGGCCGCTATTCTTTTTAAGCGTGTTAACAATCTTGACCGTTGACTCGAAGCAGAATTCATAGTCATCGCCAAGGGTAATGCCATAGGTGCTTTCCAGGAATATCTTGGCACGCTCCAGGTGGGCCCTAAGTATTTTCTTATCATTGGCAACCAAAGAGCCTGCGCAATCCTTGCACATCTTTCTGCCGTCGTCCAGCACTGCCACATCATCGGTTCCCTTGGGATAGCGCTTGCCGCAGAAGTCGCACACATCGTAAGCCAGCGGGCTTTCGATGTCGATAAACTTCATACTGAATTCATCCTTGCCCAAGCCGGAAGCCAGCTTGGAAAGGCCCTCGAAGTCAAAGCACTTGGGCACCTCGCTCATACCGAAGTTCAAGTAATCGCTGGGCGTTCCCGTGCTCAAGTACCACTGCAAATACTCGTAAATGGGCTGGAACAGCATCTTCAGCACATCGTCACCGGAAGACATCAATTCCGAAATTACGCCAAGATCAGAGGCGCAATCTTCAATGATCAGGAACTCAATATCCTTATCAGCTGCAGTATATTCTCTGCAATATGCCTTGGGCAGCTTCTTGAGAATCTCGGCGGTTTCCTCATCCTGGAAACTGTCGGTGTTCAAAACAGGGCAAACCACAACAGCATCCGCCACCGAGGGGAACATGGTATGCAGGGTCTCGTTCAGCATCACCGCAGCCAGCAAAACCACACGGCTATGATCTTCGCCAAACGCACCACTGAGCTTGACGGACATTACCTGTGCCCCATTCGGGGATGCGGCGTGGGCAACCTTGCTCTTCATCATCATATCCGAAGAGCAAACGGGATTTTGCACCTGGCCAAACTTTCTGTAGGTCTGCTTGAACTTATCAATTTGGTCCTCACCATCGAGGACAAAATAACCATCGCTGGTATCGTTATCGCTGAGCGTACGCTGATCCACAACGCAGTAGCCCCTGGTGATAACCTCCATTGGGCGTCTGATTACAGAGATCTTAGCTTCCTTTACCGCCATTTCGCCATCGCCATTGAGGACGACCTTCTTGGTGGGATAGGTACGCTCGGGATTGGGATCGGAATAGTCGATATGGTACTCTCTGTTCTGCACATAGCGATAAGGCACCATATTCTTGCCGCCGGTAGCGTGCTTGATAAAGAGTCTTCCTCTATCGATATCAATGGCATTGATGACATAAACGCAGCCATTGTAAAGCAGATTCTGCCCCACAATGTAATTCTGCGTAATGCGATTTTTGGGAGTGGGCAGAGGATATTCCTTATCGTCGATCACCGCAATGGCAGGGCTTACGCCGTCCAGCAGAGATGCCAGCGTCCGCTTATTTCTCAGGCATACGCGCTCTTCCACCTTAAAGTTGCCACGGCTGTCGAAATCGCTGAACTGAACGAATTCAAAATAGTCATTCCACTTCAGCGCCTCATTCTGATGCTTGCCGCAATCTACAAGGAGCTTTCTCAGCAGGCCCCGAATATCGCGGCTCTTCAGAATATCGGCGTAATCCTCCTGCGCTGCATCCTCGATAATGTCAAAAATCTCAGCAACAGAAATTCCGCCGGAATCGGCTTTCACCAGAATTTTTTGGATTGCACTGTACTTGCCGGACTTTTCCACAGGGATGCGCATCATCTGCTCAGATTTCCAAAGCTGCTCGATGTTGGCCTGATAATAATCCCGGAACATATACGGACGGGAGAATACCATAACCAGCGTCTTCTTGTCGGAAGTCATCGTGCGGAATCTGCGAATGGTCATGGGCAGATTGTCATCATGATCATACGCCACAATGATACGGCAATCGTCCAGATCATACTGATAGTTATTCACAGACAGATTGGTTCCGTTTTGGATGTGCAGGCCGTGGTTGGCGTTGGCATCAATGCTTTCCATCAGGTCCCGGAAGGGCATACTCTGCTGGGCAAACAAAGACACCTTGCCAGCGCCCAATTCTACAGCCATATCTGCCATATTCACCAGCACACCCAAATCTTCTTCGGTACGGGCAGACTGAATACGCTCCCGCTGGCCGTTTTCATTTGCACGGCCTTCATAGTTGTAGCAGGCGATGATGGTCTGAGGACTGTAGCGCATAGAGTCGGTGGAGATGAAATCCACAAACAGCAGATTTTTCAGCACCTTATCCAAGCCGGGAATCCGGGAATCATCAAAGCAGATATATTTGATCTGATTGCAGGCATAGCGGATTGGGAAACCATTTTGATTACCGTAGCTGCTACGGATTTTTCCGCTCTTGCCGCTGTTTTTTGCACGGGTGGCATTCTGCTCACGAATGTTCTTCACCTTTGCATCAAAAACAGACATCTGCCGGGAGAAATTGTTGACAGCACCCAATGCATCCACGAACACCACAGTATCCACCAGCTGGATGAAGGTATCGCACTGCTGATCAAAGCAGGCTGTGGTCAGGAAATTCAGATCCGTAATCAAAACGCTGCAATTGTTCACATCAGCGCTTTCGACCTGATAGTGATCGCCATCAACCTTCAGCACCTTCCAAACGGGATCGTCAAAGTTGATATTCTGCTTGCTGGGCTCTGTGTGATAGATGCTGTAGATCTGCGCCAAGGTCTGCACGACGCACTGATAGGTCTGCTCAATCTGCGAGCTATCATTACAGACAAACAGAATATTGTCACCACGGGACAATATCACAGAGCAATACCGCAGGAAATACTCAGAAAAATCAGTGAACAGCGAGCCATTTACCAGCACGCCACGGGTCTGCGCGCCTGCCAAAGCATCCTCAGGACCCAGGTCATTTTCCACAATGGTATTCAAGCTGCGCAGATAACCTTCCCGGATGGGCTTAGGTTTGCGGCTGTTGGACTCGATGCCCCGGGCAATCAGTTTGGTGATCGGGTGGTGGGCAGTAGAAGCAGCCACCTCTTCCTCCGGGGTTTCCTCCCGCATCTCGTGGGCAAAGTGGTCCTTAAAGAGCTTTTGACACTCGCCGTTGATCATCTCAATATCAGGCTCTGTCTTGCCGAGCTGGCCGCCCTCTTCCTCCTGCTCAAAGCCGGGACATTCCTTCTCCAGGCGTTCCACGCCGGCCAAGAAGAAATATGCCTGGCACAGAGGAATCAGGGTGATCATCGGATAGATATAGCCCGCCTCAAACAATCTCGTTATGAAGGCATAAGGGATCCAATCCGCCCCAAAGAATACGGGCAGCAGACAGAACATAAATGCGGTGGCATACAGCGCCACCAGCGCCAGGCACAAAAACTTTAAGATGATACCTGCAAAGAACCACTTTTCCTTGTTGAAATACTTAAGCACCTTGCGCTCAAGCTTTTGTGTCCAGGAAAATTCGCCGTTCTTCTTTTTGGGTTTGGACAGATCTTTCTTTTTGATACCCAATCTGACCACCGGCAGCAGCACTTTGAACAAGGCGCCAATGGCAAGATTGATCAGCATAACCGCTACCAACTCCACACAGTAGGTGGTACGGTCAGAAATGGACACCTTATTGGCGATCCACTTTACCCACTCCCAGGAGCCGATCCAAGCCACAAGTTCGTCCAAAAACACCATCGCAACGGTGATCGCAGCCGCATATAGCAGGCCAAAGATCATCAGGCGAAGGCGCTTATGGGAAAGGCCCTCTTCGCAATCATTGCGAAAGGAAAGATACTCCAAAAGCAGTGGCAGGAACATTACAAAGACCGAGGCGGGTATTGCCAGAATTTTAAGTACAACAATAATAAAATCCATTATTCAAACCCTCCTTTTCTTCTTTGTATGATAGCGAGGATCTCCTGATCGATAATCGAATAGAAATCCCGGTTCAAATCACCTTCACAGAAGGCATTGGTGTAATCCAGGCGAATATCGTCATCCAGCGGCATATACGATGCTCCGGAATAGTCCAGATCCTCCAGGAAATTGCCCAGAGACTCGATCAGCTCAAACAGCTTATCTCTATGGTGGACAAGCTTTGCACGGGCGGTTTCGCAGCAATCGCAATGGAAATCCACATCCAGCACGTATTCATAGATCCAACGAAGCGCAGGAATGTATCTGGTCATCATCAAATCGTAAGCAGCGATGATCTTCCGGTTTTCCTCGCAGGCTTCATCGGACTTTTCCACCAGGTCTTTCCAGGCACGCTCCATTTTGCGAATCTGAATGGCACGTGCGATGAAGTAGAACAGGAACATAAATGCATATGGCACAGCCAGTGAGCCCAAAGCCACCAGCACGGTGTCGACATTTTTCACAATGGCGTTCCACTGGATAAGTACAAAGGGTAGATATACCACTGCCAGCGTCACACACAGTACCACAAATATCCACAGTAGCTTCTTTAAGCTCTCCTCAATCTGACGGATCCGATTGATAAACCAGTCGCACTGCTCTTTGATGTTGACCATAGCAATGCCTCTGCCGGCATCGAACTTCAGATATTCCAGCATCAGGGAAATATACGAGCGCTTGGAGGTTTCAATGATGGTTTCGGTGGGCTCTACCTCCGGAGCCAAGCTTCCGCCACTCTTCTTTGCGTATCTGTAATCGTTTTTCTCGCTTTCTTCAACGCTCTGGCCCATATTTACGCTGCGCTTTCTTAAAACCGGCGCTGCATTGGAAATAGAGCGGCTGGAATAGTTCGCCATTGAGCGCTTAATGTGCATATTCAGCTTATTGAAAAGGTTCAGGTGGTGATTTGCAAGATCCGTTGCCCGCTTGCAATATTCGTCGGCAGTTACTCTACCAAACGCAGGCTTATAGGCATCGCCGTTGTTGTCATAAGGCTTGTACTCTGCTTCAGGAATCAAACCCTGGACGACACCTCTTTGCTCAACCAGCTCTTCCCGCTTTTCCATGAGAGAATCCGCCTGCGGCGCATCCTTCTTCCCTTTTTTCTTTTGCTGCGCAACGACTTCCTGAATAACAAATTCCGTTTGGACAATTCCATTTTCGTTCAGGCCGAACTTTTCTCTATCCGGCATATACAGGGGCGGTGCCAGCTTCAGTTTGGCAAAGTCAATGCTTAAGTTTGCGATCTTATGCCGCACAACCTCATACAGCCTCTTTTTCCTAAAGAGTTTTTCCTTGACCTTTTCCCATTCCTGTTCCGTAAGCTCCGGAATCTTCTTGGCCTCATCTTCCCCATCAAATGCCGTTTCGCTGTTAACACAGTCCAGGATAAAGCATTGCAGCAGGAAATTATGCTTGGTATAAACCTCCAGGCTAAGCTTTTGCGTTCTTTTGTTTGTATGATACTCGGATATAGCCAGATTGCTTGTGCAATCGATCGCAAAAAGCCGCTCGATCGCATTGTACAGATCGATGCAGGCTCTTTCCAAAGAACCGCCGTCTACGGCAACACTATCTGCCATAATCCGCATATTTGCATAGTAAAGCTGGCACAGGTCGATCTTCAAAGTTTTCTGTGCCTCGTCCACAATTTCGGACAGCGGAATGTTCGTCTTGTCCGCACCTTCGGTCAGTTTCTGCTGCAGCTGATCCATAGGCAGCAGGTGCAACAGCGTCCGCATAGCCTCCGTTTGCCGCACCGTCGGGTCGATACCGGAGGGTGCTTCCTTTGTTGCAGGCAGCTCCAGCAGCAATACGGGCTTTTCCGAAGGAACTCTTCCTTCTTCATTGAGTTTTTTCACAATGGTAGATGCTACCATTCTGGAAATGGCAAACTTGCAGAGCTTACTTACAAAGGTCTGCGCCACACTGTCTGCGTCAAAAAATCTGATCTTCAAAAGATCCATGAAAGACAGCATATCCACATAGACCACGAGATTGTAATCATTGCCGACATCGTTATAGGTATCGATAAACTCAGCAATTTTCCGTGTGACTTCCTGGTAGCCGCTTTCCTCGTCATACCATGCATCCAGAGGGCAGTCCACATACATGAGCTTTTTCAGGTCCTTCGCACTTTTCAGCGCATCGAAGCGACCCCCTATTGAATTTTTAGTAGTATTGATAAAAACTGTATGCATAGTACACCTCTTTGGTATGTACGGAAGGGGAAGAATCCCCTTCCGCACCATCCGTTCTCTTAAATAATGTCTTCTACCGTTTCAGTTGCTTCGTCAGCATCACTGCCGGAGATCAGCTTCAGCGCCTTGAATTCGTTTACCAACTCCTTCAGGTGCTGCTTCTTGGTTGCCATACCGCTCTTCTCGTACAGACGATAAAGCAAACGAATGCTAGCATCCTTAACCATATCCTCGTTGCGGTTTTTGGGATAGTGCACAGCCAACTCGTGCGTGATTATACGCAATGCGCCCAGCATATTATCCTTAACAGTAGCATCAGAGTCCTTGGCGGCTGCGTATTTGACAATGATGGATATGGGATTCAGATCCCCCTCCACCAGCAAGCCCTGGATGATGCCAGTGCCAACATAGGTGGTCATGTCTGCTACATCAGCCGCAAACTTCTCGGCCATTTCTCTAGCAATGGACATTTCAAAGTCAGGATAGTTTCTCAGGGCAGCGATCAACCCCTTCACATCAGCTGCAGAAATAGGCTTTCCATTCTCCAGCAGATGCTCGAGACTGTACGTCTCGTTACCGTAAGCGTCGTGGCCCTTCTTGGATATCTGATACTTGCCGGCAGCATCCACGCCGAGTCTTCCGTATGCAATTGCATACCAAAGAGTCTTATAGAAGTCCTGGGTATATTTGGTCTGCATTGCTGCGCTGATATAGGGCAGGTGGATATGCCAAGTCTTGTCAATGTGGGGGGTATCCACCTCGGACTTGTCCTTGAGCATGGTTTTGATGATGGCGCTGTAGTACTCGTAATACTCACCGCCACCCAGCTCATTGAACTTTTTGATTGCCTCTGCCTTAACGCCATAAATGGAGCTATAGCAGAAGAGTTCATTCCTGCCGTAGCCCTCATCGGCAGCAGTAGCAGAATTTGTACCCAGCATTTCATTGATTTCGGGGAATTCCTCTTCAAGACGGGGATTATATCCCCAGAACATAAGCTCCGTTTGGATGGGCATCTGCAGTTTCTTGCCACTTGCGGTTTCCATCCACAGGGTGTTGTTTTCGTCCTGCATTGCGCCCTCAATATCAGAAACATCAGCCAAGGCCGCTTCGGGCTGTGCCTGCAGGAAGGGAGCGGACATATTCACCAAGCGCTTGCTGCATGCCACAACGGCTTCCCAATGCCGTGCGTCCCGCTTTTCGGATTCGCCTGCCTGACCAAAGCCTCTGCCCTTGTCGTCACCGCGTTCAATTTTTTCCTTTCTCTGCTTTTCGTAAGCGTAGTCCGCTTCCTTGTGCAGAGCAGTGATGATATCCAGCTCCAGCGCTTTCTTATGATCCTTCTTCAGCAGCTTCTTAAAGCTGGTAACAATGGACTCATAGAAGGATTCGATAACTCTTCTGTCAGCGTAGGGTTCATTTTCCTTTGCACTGGGCCTATGGTCTGCGCAGAATTTGCCGTATACAGCCTGCAATATTTCCGCAAACATTTCCTCGTTTCTGCCGGTCAGATCCACGCCCAAGGACTCGAACAGAGCTTCCTTATGCTCTCTTCTGGCAAAAACATAAAGGGTCTTTTCCATGTCGTTTTCGTTGCGCTTAACATTCGCGTCGACATCCTTCTCCAGCTGTTCTCCAAGTTCCTTAAAGTCAGCAAACATATCTTCCATATGCTTAATCAAGTCTTCTACCCGCTTCTTCAGCGTTTTCAGAACCAGCTGCATCAAGGCCTCGGTCTCGTACTGTCTGCACAGGTTTGCGTTTTCCTCATTGTAGAGCTTGTAAGTTTTCACAAAGTGCTGGAGTTCCTTCTTGCTGGTAAAGAAGCCCACCTGCTTCCAATACTCCTTCATCGTTTCCTTCTTGCGCGTCTCAGGATTATCGAAGGATACCTGCTCGGTGTCGCCCTCAATTGCAGTGTCACGCTTTTCAGCAGGTCTGAGCTTGCTCTGACCCTCCGCAATTTCACGATTCAGTTTATACAGCAAGTATCTTGCTGCAATCGGATGTACAAAATGAAGCTGGTCATTTGCGTCTTTCTTTAAGAACAATCCGAAGAGTGTGTTTACATTCTCCTTGCCCACCTCGGACATAGTAAGAGGAGCGATTGCCCTGAGAACGGAATCAGCATAAGCTTGCATATTCTCATCAAAATCGTTCAGGACGGAAGCTACAACATCCTCTTCCTGCTCTCTAATCCCTTCCAGCGTTTTCTGCAAGTCGGAAGGGAAGTTTTCGGGATGTTCCGGATCGGGCAGATCTTCTCCAATCTGAAGAACTTGCCCACAACCGCCATTTTCCTCAACAGAACCCTGTACAAGTTCTGTAATCATGCTAATAAATGCTTCCACCTTGCATTTATAAGATACGGTGGTTTCATCACCTTTTCCGGTGCCTACACGAGTTTCATTGAAAATATCATGTTTAATGGTTACAAAGAGCTTATCGCCAGGGCCGACCTCTTTACCGACCTTTTTCGCCTTTTCATCAAAAAGCCGGATGAAAGTATTTTGGACGCTGACGGGATTGAGGATCACAGCGCCGTCTCTTTCTGCAGCCTTCTCCTCATCACGCATAGCCTTGATCTCGGCGTCCAGTCTGCCCCAGCCTTGGGAAATGGAGTCCTGAGCTGCACGCAGCGCACAATATTCCAGAGCATCCTCAATAGGAAATACCGCCTTAGCGGTGCCGCTAGAGCCATATACGGGCTCACGGCTCTTTTCAAATGCGCGGTACAGATTATCTTCCACAGACAGCAGTTCGCTACACATAGGTGCATAAAGCTGCATATAAACAATCTGTGCTGCCATCTTTTCATAGGCTCCGATAGAAGTGAAGGCGGCGCCATTGGCATCCACATCATCGATAAAGAAAGCATTATCAAACAGCGGTGATTGGGGTGGGTTGCGGCTGTCGAACAGATTTGGAATCACAATGGGCTGTTCCGGTTGCCAATTGCCCTTAATAATCTTATTCAGCGCGTTCAGTTCGCGGATGGCAGCATAGGCGTTGCCATAGTGATACAGGATCTTTCTGGGATTATTGCGGACATTGGGAACCGTTCTGATAAACACATCGGGCAGCAGGAAAATACCACGGATCAGCACTTGGCAGTTTCTGCTCTCAAAGAACTGTCTGAGCCACAGGGCAGTCTGCAGGAACATACCGGAACCGGTACCACCGGACAGGGAACTGACCAACATAACACGAACCTGCTCGGGGACGCCGGGCTTATTGTGAAAAACTTTTTCCATAGCATTCTGCAGGTCAATAATTCTGCCGGAAGCCATAGTGTCCATAAATGCCAATCTAGATTTATAGCGCATTTCACCAGCGCCACGAATCATTGTCTGATCGCCAAGAGCACGGGAATAGGGAAACCAAGACTTCGGATCCAAATGGGCGTAATCCTGCAGATACCGGTCAATATTACGATTATCGCACGTAGGAATTACCGGGATAGTGGTGCCCGTCTTTCTAATCTTGTCATTGTCGTCCTGATTGGTGTCCAGCACGGCGCAGGTTACGATACCGTCATTGACACCAATGTTCTTTTCCCGGAGGAGTCTTGCCACATTGTTGACTGTGCGGCTACCGGTTCCTCCAAGACCAATCAATACTGTTTGCTTCATGTTAACCTCCCAAATTATGAATTATAAATGAATTGCATACGCAAAAATAGTGCCTCTGTTTACAACCGCAATACCATCTGCAATAGTAATTTTCGCTCTTGTTGTATGCAGGTAATATACCTTAGGCTTTGGTTCATCCAGGGATTCTTCCAAATGCATTGAAGTATAAGGACTAATTAAGTTGATCCTCAAACTATTGTTGTGATGACTGATGTATCTTTCTACATATTCCGGATGATTGAGATTGTCCTGGATGCGATCGATAGGTGTAATTCTTCCCTTATACCACACCTCGCTGTGGCAGATAATGCTGCCCCCATCACCCGCAGAAATCGTCACGCCCTTACCAATCGGGATTTGTTTCGTCTTCATTGTGGGTACCCAACTCCAACGCCATTTCAGGCTGTTGTATTGATGCAGGTATACCCTTTGAATCTTGCCGATTTGGTGATAACGGTCACCGGGCTTTCCTCCATATGTCAAATTGGCCATATAGATCACAGCGCCAGGCAGGAATTTCGGTTTGGCGCACATTGTATATATCCAGCAAATGAGATATATGAGAATTGCGATCTCCAGAATCAGCGGGAGATAGACATTCAGGATCTGATAGCCAATGTCCTCCTCCACAATATCGATGGTGGCATCTGCCGAGCCGAATGCGTGGCTTAAGGTCACCGTGATGTCTTCTCCCTCCAGGCCGAAATAGTAGACCCAGTTGGTCCACCAGCTCCAGAAGGTCAGCTCGTGAGCTTCTTCACTGTAGGGAGTAACGGTAATGGTGCCATCAGGAGCAACCACCACATCGTTTTTCAGATTGGTGTGTTCCTCATTCAGCAAGATGGATATCTGCTGTTCTACGGCTGCTTTATCCAGCTTAACACCATCTTTGGTAATATAGAAGGAGACAGACTCCTTGTTGCCAAACAGCTCTGTTTTCTTAATCGGCCGATTTGCATCAACAGGAATCACCTGATATGTTGCAATCAAAACCGTATATGTTTCCGATGCCGTAACGCCGCCATCGATGGTGCACTTGACCTCAACATCAACGCTATCCGCGTTAGAGGTAGCAGCGGCATTGGGTGTAAATATGATCTTGCCATCGTTAGCATAGACAGTGGTGCCGTTATTTCCCTGAGGAGATACGCTGATCACAGGATTCAAGGCTTTAACCGCCTCCGGATCTGTGATTGGGGCACCGTCTGCATAGATGGTAAAGCATACAGTCAAATCCTTGTTGCTTGCAATTTGATCCAGCTTAACGCTCTTGACACCGCTGCCAAAAGACGGCGTGATCGTATATGTAGGAACATATTTCGCAGGCTTGAATTTGGCAGAATAATCAATAGGATTAAAGCCTTCAATAATTACCGTTGCGGTAATTTCCGTATCCACATTCTTCAGAATGTAGTCGTCTAAAAGCATTTCCTGGCCGGTTGTCTGATCAACCACCGTTCCATTCTCCGAAACAGCGACCTCAAACTTCGTTCCCGGAGGCATCAGGGAAGGATCGATTTCCGTATCCGTACCCATCTCGTAGATTTTGCAGGAAACCGACACCTTGCTTCCTTCCATAGCATTGTTCAGCTCACTCTTATCGGTGATGGGCTGACCATCCACGGTGATGCTCATTCGCATTTCCAAAGCCGGCTCGAACAAAATGATCACATCGTCCAGGTCCACATTTTGATCGAAGGTGATCTCGTATGTGCCGGAGCCAATAGGATTGTTGGAATCTCCCAGCAAAAACGCGCCACCGACCAAATCCGCATAATTGGGATATTTCAAGGCTGCCTTGCGGCTTATGGGAATATCCTTTTCGTTGTTATGTACCGCTTTTGTAACTTTCGCGTCAGAGCCCTGTGCAAAAACAGCGATGTTCAGCAACGGAATGGATGAAGAAACCCGAATGGTATTATCATTGACCTTTTGAATGGCATCCTTTTTCAGCCGGGTTCTGCCGGAGATCCGGTCAGCCATGCTGGACATTGCGCCAATAATGCCATTTGCATCGGATGCGGAGAAGGTATAGATGCCTCTGCCCTGATCTTCATCCGGTGCCACTACATTACCAATACCCAGGAAGGTGATCTGCGGATTGGTTCCATTGGGCATCGTTTGTGCCGCGTATTCCCCAAATTTTTCATTCAGAATGTCCTTCTGTTCATCCGGACTCTCTGCGCTAAAGTCATTAAATCCACCGTCTGTAATGACTACCAACCAATACTGCGTATTCGGGTTGGAATCACTGACGTTTTTTAACTTTTCAAATGCCGCTTCAACAGCGATATACGGCGTGTCTCCCCTTTTCGTATGATTCTTAATAGAATCCACCGATCCCTGTATTCCGCCAGACGACAAGTCGACTTTCGGCGGGTTATGCAGCTTGCCTCTGTCCGCATCATCTTTTGCGCTGCTCATATATGTGATGTAAAGCTGGTCATCACTATTGAGCATTCCGCAGAAGGATTGCATAGCATAGTTTGCGTATGCCCACTTTTCGCCTCCGCCGTTTTTCATACTGCCGGAATCGTCATAGACCACGGAAACAATCTTTCGGATATAAAGAGAATCCGCAGAAACCGTAGCAGTTGTGCAAAGCAGTACTGAAGCAATCAGCGCCAGCACCAGCAATGCAGAAAGTACTCTCTTCATATAGTTCCTCCCTGTGCTCTGTATTTGTTGCTTACATTCAAGCAACAATCTCAGTTTGTGTTGAATTTTTGCTCTCGCATATTGTGATGATTATCTGCATAAATTCCCAATATACGAAGCAAAACCGCAATTTCCAACGTTAAACGCAAGGTCCACTTACAGCACTTTAAGCCCCGAAGAAAATTCGGGGCTTAAGCTGAAACATTAATATCTCTTGGCAATGAACTCAGCAATGCTGATCTCACCCTTGTCAATTCCCAGGAACTGATCGTTATACTTGTCCACCATAGCGCAGGAGCAGGAGATCATATACTGGAACAAGCCCTCGCCGATAACGCTTTCTCTGAAGGAAGCGGTCATCCGGAACACGATCTCGCCGGTAGACAGATTGAAATCAAAGCTGCCGTCAGCCATACCGTAAGTAGCTGCACAGGTAGCGATTGCGCCTTCCATTCTCTTGTTTTCGCTCATCTTGTAGGGCATAGGAGAGAGCAGGCGGATCAGCTGTCTCTCAGCATCCACTACCAGAATAAAGTTCATAGGGATATCGTCGCCTCTTACACCGAAGTGCACCAGCAGCTTTTCTTCATCCTTGCCGAACTTCCAGTTTCTTCTTTCGATCGCTTCACACAGGGTATCGTATACCTGCTTCGCAAGTGCCATTTTCTTTTCGTCGATCATGTTTATATTCTCCTCTTTACTTCAGAATTTGGGACAGGAACTGCTCAAGAGAGATCATGCCTCTTGCCAGCATCATCAACTTTTCATTGTAGTCATCAATGGTCTGGCAGGAGCAGAACAGCAAATAGGTAAACACTTCTTCGCTGAGCTTGCTTTCCAGAATGCTGTTTGTCATACGGAAGAAAATGTGACCCTTGACCAAATTGTAGTCAAAGCAACCGTCGACCAGTCTGTTGTTGATGGCGCTGATGCCAACCGCAACATCGAGGCGCTTATCTTCCTGCACCACAAAGGGCAGATGGGAGAACAGCAAAACCAGCATTCTTTCCGCATCGACCTTGATCGTCAGATCTATATGAAGATCATCGCCACGGGCGCCGCTCTCAATGGTCATGTTTTCCTCGTCCTTCTTATAGCGCCATCCCTTCTGATCCAGCGCTTGGCACAGTGTAGCAAATGCAGCTCTTGCCTGTTCAATATTCTTCTGTTCGGCCATAATTCATTCTCCTGTTTTCAGTTAATATATTTTCATCGCATCGCGATCAAAATTCGCATTATCGGAATGCATCAAGCTCATCCGGCTGATTCTCAATTTCCTTCCCGATCCCGGCAAGGTGCTGCGAAACAAAATCCTTAAAGTTGCCTTGTGCGCTGTACTCTGTGAATTTATCATAGATCAGCTGAAACGCGCATACATTCTTTCGGCATTTTTCGCATTTCCGGGTATGCCCATTAACCATAGCAGCCAGCGTGACTGACTCCCGGCTCAAATCTGCTATGGATACAAAATCCAATATTTCGTCAATTGTCAGATGCTTCATTATCGTCGCTCCCTTGCTCATCCGGCTCTTTCTTGTCCGGTTTTTCCTTTGGCAATTCGCTTTCCGGATCCGATTCTCTCTTGATCAGGCCGTTCATCCGGTTGACCCAGTCACTAATCGATTTCTTTCCGGAAGGCTTTCCGTTGCTCTTCATAAAGAAATCGCTGTATCGGGTCTCACCATAAGAAACGCCGCTGATGTGCATTTTTCGCAACGCTTTCAAAATTTTATCATTTTGGGCGCAGGTGATCTCGAGCCAGGGAATTCGCTTTGCAGCGATCAAAAGCATCTCATACATTTCGTACAATGTCTTGTCTTCAAACGCGTCCAGTATCAATTCGTTTGATTTTATTTTCGTAACGCCGGTGTCCAGGACAAATATAGCCTGCGCCAGCCAAGTCAGCACCTTGTATACGCTGACATCAGCATCAAGGGCAATCGCAAAAGCCTCTTTCAGCTTGTCAATTCCATCCTCTTTGTCGTCAGCCGCCGGTGCGCTGATTATGGAAGGATCATCCATCGCTGCCGTTTTGAAATCACGGCCGCGTACTTGATTGGCAAAATCGCGCTTCAAATTCTTGGCGACCGTCACCATCCAACGTTCAAAACCTTCCGGGTCATTGTTGTACGGTCCGTCAATGCCTTTGTGCAGCAGAAAGAAGTTCACCGTGGTCTTGATCAGGTGCAGATGGATATTCTGCATAATGTCATCTTCGAAGCCCCTGCCCCGGAGGCAATCCTCCGTCTTGCACCAACTGATAACCAACGGCCGCAGTGTTTTCTCTGCGATCCGGCACAGGGCATCAAAAGAAATGGGGTCGCTGTACAGCAGTTCGTTGACCATCAATGCAAATTCTTCATGGGTAAAACGCACCTCGGCCACCGCCCTTCCATCGATCACATCATCATTTTTCTTCAAAAGTTAATATTTTGTAACATTATACATCTTTTTGCCCTTGCGGTCAAGGTAATCCGCGTCGATTTTTACGGTTTTTTCCAATTTTATGCGTATTTCTGTCGCGTATCTATTGCATTGATTTCTTATCGCAGCAAATGCAGTTCTTCCTATTGAAAAACGCATTTTTTTGTACTATAATATGGGTATTCTATCGGTTTAAGGAGATACACAAATGAAACTAGGTATCGTAGGACTTCCCAATGTGGGCAAGTCCACTCTGTTTAATGCAATTACCAATGCCGGCGTGCCTGCCGACAATTACGCATTCTGCACCATCGACCCCAATGTGGGCGTGGTTAGCGTTCCCGATGAGCGGCTGCAATGGCTGTCTGACTTCCACAAGCCCAAGAAGACCACCCCTGCCGTCATCGAATTTGTGGACATCGCCGGCCTTGTAAAGGGCGCATCCAAGGGTGAAGGTTTGGGCAACAAGTTCCTCAGCAACATCCGCACCACCGATGCAATCGTTCACGTTGTCCGCTGCTTTGACGATTCCAACGTCACCCACGTGGAGGGCTCTACTGATCCTCTCCGGGATATAGACATCATCAACCTGGAGCTGGTGATGGCGGACATTGAAATGGTAGAGCGCCGCATCGACAAGGCGCAGAAGGCTATGAAGGGCGGCGACAAGAAGTTCGCCCGGGAAGCCGAGGTATTTACCGCGCTGCTGCAGCACCTGAACGAGGGCAAGCTGGCTAGAACCTTTACAGACGATGCCGACGATTTGGCCATCATCGCCACATCTGACCTGCTGACCCTAAAAAAGACCATTTATGTGGCAAACCTATCCGAGGACGAGATCAACGATCCCGAAAGCAACTCCCATTTCCAAAAGGTCAAGGCGCTTGCCGCTGAAGAAGGCAGCCAGGTAATCCCCATCAGCGCTAAGCTGGAGGCGGACATCGCCGAACTGGACGATCCCGAGGAAAAGGCAATGTTTATGGAGGAGCTGGGTCTGAATGAATCCGGTCTGGACAAGCTGATCCGCAGCAGCTATGCTCTGCTGGGACTGATCTCCTTCCTCACCGCCGGTGCTGACGAATGCCGTGCCTGGACCATCAAGCGTGGCACCAAGGCACCCCAGGCTGCCGGTAAGATTCATACCGACTTTGAGCGTGGCTTCATCCGTGCCGAGGTCATCGCCTTCGAGGATATGCGTGAATGCGGCACAATGGCCAACGCCAAGGCAAAGGGCCTGGTCCGCAGCGAAGGCAAGGAATATGTGATGAAAGACGGCGACATCGTCAATTTCCTGTTTAATGTTTGATTAAATACGCAAAATGCTCCTGTGCTTTCTGCGCAGGAGCATTTTTTCGGTTGCATTTTCCTTTTATATCGTGTATAATACCAATCAGTTTCCGGGTGTAGCGCAGTTGGTAGCGCGCCTGCTTTGGGAGCAGGATGCCGTGGGTTCGAATCCCGCCACTCGGACCACATAAGAACGAAAGTTATGATACCATTGGTATTGCAACTTTCGTTCTTTTTCTATGTTTGCAAAGCCTTGTAATATAGGGCTTTATACAGCTTCGATGCAAAAGATTAGTTTCATTGTATCAAAATTGACCACCCACAAGTTGAAGTTGAGTGACTCCAACCTACCTGTTTTTCACACTCACAAATCACAATGAAACTTTTCTCAAAAGAATAATTTCGTTGTCGACGAGATTAGTTTCATTGTGGGAGGAAAAGTTTCACCGTGATGGAGAATAGATTCATTGAGATTTATTGCAATGCTTTATTAATTGTGATATAATAAGTTGCAAATTATTTTATAAAGGAGGAGCTCTTTATGCAAAAATATGCTCAAAAGCAAAAGATTTTTGGTCGTATTTTTTTGTCCATAGCAATCTTTTCGCTTTTTTCGTTCTTTGTATTCATTTTTTCTTTTGCGCGCTCACCCGACCTCGCCGGTCCGCTTGCATTATTGAGTTTTTGGTTGTCGATCACCTTTTTTATAACATATTTTGTTAAGTTTTTTTGGTTTGGACACACTTTTAAAATCTTAAAAGAAAGCGGCCAAGAGCACTATTTAGATGATATCGATTTGACCACCCCCACATTTACGCAAGCTAAAATATACTGTGGCAAAAAGGCTTTTTTCTGCAAAAGAACCGGCTCAGTAGTAGCCTACGATCAGTTCGCTTGGATATACAATATAGGCGGTCATCTTGGAGAGCACACTATTCGTTTTAAAAACGGAAAAAAAGCCTATATCATGATCGAAGAATTCGAGCTTCGAACACTATTAAACAATTATATTTCCCCCGTAAACCCCAAAATAATTGAGGGAAAAACGGTCCAAGCTAAAAAGGAATTTTTAAAGTTATACCCCGAAGCATCATTCACTCTTGATAAGGGAAAGACTATCGGTGGATCTATTCTTTTAGCCTTTGCCCTTTTATCTGTTATTGTCGGTCTTATTAAGAACACTATTGATGTAGGAGGTTTTGTGGTTATCGGCGTACTTGGCGCCAGCGGACTCGGACTCTTGATATCTGGTCACAACAACTTCTCTATTGCCTCCCTTGCGTCATCCGTTCAGAACAAGCTGTCACACTCGGTTTTCTTTAACACCCTTTGCAAAATTGGTTCTGTTTTGGCCATAGTATGTATGATCCTGATTTTCGCATCCGGCATTTTAGAATTCGAGCCACTTTTTATCCCCGCCATAATAGGTTATGGCTTCGGAATGGTTTTCCTTATGGGCTCTATATTTCTTCGAACCGGATTCTTCACTAAAGGGACACCCACATACAACATAAAACTTCCTGATGAAATGCTGGATGATACATCTTTTATCACTGGTGTTTCGGTTGTTCAAAACGGTAAGCAATTTTTATACACCTTCCGCCTTACGGATGGCTACGGGTGGGACTATATTCGTGATTCAGTTGACTACTTATTCGCACAAGACCTTGAAAAAGAACCCATTAATATATCAGTTGGAGACTTTGATACCTATACCGACATCACCAAAAGCTATTTGAAGGGCAGAAAAACGGGCGAGAATTCCTCGGAATGGGAAAGAGAACGCGGCTGTGCAAAAATTTTCGGCCAAAGCAAATCCTTAAAAAGTTTCGTAAGTGTAATTTTCTACAACCAAACCCAAATTATGAAGTTGCTTTTACCATTAGAGAATAAAAAAATTGCAACAGCCTATATAGAAACCCTTATTCGCCGCAGTTTCGGCACCCCCAACCAGCTAAAGCTCGCAAAACCCACTCCCCCGCGTGAACCGGTCACTATTAAAGACGGAAACACCATTCATGTTGACTCCGCTGCTTTTATGGCATATTTAAAAAGCCAAGACCAACGCTCTGCATATGAATTTTGCGGCGCTATTTCGTTGAGAGAAAAGGAGCCTACCATTTATCTTTATGAGGACGGAATAAAAACCAGGGAATATGTGTTGCAGACAACAAATGATGAAGATTTTACCGGAAAATACTTTTTGGTTTCTGTTCGACTTGGTATTCAAGGGAATCCTGCGGTACCTGTTGCTCAAATTGACGGTTTTATTTCCGATGCACCCGAAGAACGTAAGATGACAACAAATGATATCGGTTACCGTATGGAAGGCCATTTCCTTGTTTGTGGTGGAGAAGAAGGGAAACAGCGTTACGAAATGAACAGAGGCCAGGATCTTCCTATGAAGGCGCTAAAATATCAGGGTTACACCACTCCCTCCAACGTCCGTTTGATTGGCGTTTGTCCGGATTGTGGCAAATCCTTCTGCTTCCACGGATATGCTTTCTATATGGCGCAAAGCGACATAGCCTATTCTGATGACGGTTTGGATTGTTGCGAAATTCAGGCATACGATATTGACAAGGACACCTGGACTTATGAAACCGAAGGAAAGCGCTTCCGTTATTATAATTCCTTCAATTGCCCTCATTGCGGAACACCGTATATTGATTATAAAAAGCACCCCGAAAACAAGGTGTTTGGCGTGTCAGGTTGCGTATTGCTCGGAAAGAAACATTATCAGTTCAAATAACATGGGTTGCATCTACAAAAAAAGGTTGCATAGAAAATGCAACTCTAAATCCAAAATGCAACTTTGCAACCCGATGCAACCCGTATCAAAAATTGCGTTATAATTCAAACCCGCCAGTTTTCGTGCTGAAAATTGGCGGGTTTACTTTTATGGCAGATTCTGATATAATCATTAAAAATCTCGAATCGCATAAAAAACATTTTCTTTACAGCAAATTAGCGCAGGAGGTGATTTTATGAAAAAAGGATTAAGTGAAAAGAAAACCCTTAAGAAAATGAATATTCCTAATTTCGCAGCAATTACAGAGGAAAAATTACCAGTGCTTACAGAATTGCTTCCGCGTATGAATCCAGATGTGGCAAAAAAAGCTCTGGAGCAAATGCCAGAATTCTCCAAGCTTAGTACGCATATAGTTTCCACCTATAAGGATCTCCTAATTGAGAGTTATGATGAAACCAAAGATAGTGCTAAGGCATACTTCGATTCCTGCAGCAGAATTTTAGAGTCTTTGCAGCAAGAGCTTGACAAAAAGTTTCTAACACCAAAGAGGCGAGATAAAATCATCTCCCAAATGATAGACGTTGCCAATATGATCGATCGCAAAGATACTGAGATTAGACACTTTACGTTCAAGCGAGATCTTAGTATTGGCGCAATTCTATTGGCTATTCCCGCATTATTCATTTCCGTAATTACATTTGGCAGAGTAAAAATCAAGCAATAGCAAAAAGCAGGAGTGGTGTTTCCATTCCTGCTTTTTATTTATCTCTTTGTCCGGTCTTTTTCGATCAGCTTTTTCATCGCCTCGATGCCAACCTTGATGGCGCCGGAGGTGTCCTCGGTCATGGGCATAAACATACCTGCCTTTTCCCGCTCCTGATTCCACACTGCGTGGAAGCAGGAGCCGCAGCGTACACCCAGCGCGTCCGCCACCACAAACAGCGCGGCAGATTCCATTTCGCTGGCCTTGACGCCCACCCGCTTCCAGCTCTCCCACTTATTCAGCAGCTCGTAGTAAACCGGCGACTTCTCCGGGCTGTGCTGGCCGTAAAAGGAGTCCTTGCACTGGACAATACCGGTATGGGTATCATAGCCCAGCTCCTCGCTGGCTTCCTTCAGCGCCGCCGTCACATCAAAATTCGCAACCGCAGGATACTCCACGGGCGCATACTCATAGGAGGTATGCTCAAAGCGGATGGCGCCGGTTGCGACCACCACGTCACCGGGCTTCACATCCAAATGGATGCCGCCGCAGGTGCCCACACGGATAAAAGTATCCGCACCGATCTTGACCAGCTCCTCCATCGCAATGGCTGCAGAGGGGCCACCGATGCCGGTGGAGCAGACGGAAACCTTCTCGCCCAGCAGCGTACCGGTCCAAATGTTATACTCCCGGTTCATACCGATATGTACCGGGTTATCAAAATGCCTGGCGATGGCCTCGCAGCGGCCGGGATCACCGGGCAGCAGCACATACCGGCCCACATCGCCGGCTACGCACTGAATATGATATTGCTTATCAGTCGCTTGCATATTCTTTTCCTCGCTTAGTAGGTGCCGTCATTCGCAGCGGTCTTGCCGGCCTCCAATGCCTTTGCGATCTTGACGATGCGGGACGTGCCCAGGCGGTCAGCGCCCAGCTCAATGAACTTCTCCGCATCCTCGATACTGGAAATGCCGCCGGCAGCCTTGATCTTTACGTGGGGTGCCACGTGCTTGGCAAACAGCTCCACATCGTGGAAGGTTGCGCCTGCGGTGGAAAAGCCGGTGGAGGTCTTGATATAATCAGCGCCGGAGTCAGAAACGCACTTGCACAGAGCGATCTTCTCGTCATCGGTCAGCAGGCAAGTCTCGATGATGACCTTCAGCAGCTTGCCCTTGCAAGCCTTTTTGATGGCTGCGATCTCAGCGGTGATCTCGTCCCACTTGCCTTCCTTAGCCCAGCCGATATTGATAACCATATCCACCTCGTCAGCGCCGTTGTCAACGCTGTCGGTGGCCATAAAGCACTTGGCGGCGGTGGTAGCATAGCCATTGGGGAAGCCGATCACGGTGCAGATGGCCAATCTGTCGCCCACATATTCCTTAGCCTGCTTTACGAAGGACTGGGGAATGCAGACGGATGCGGTATGGTACTTGATGCCGTCATCGCAGATCGCCTTGATATCTGCCCAGGTCGCTGCCTGACCCAGCAGGGTGTGATCACATTTGGCAAGAATTTCACTGATATTCATAATACATTCTCCTTTTACTGTACATTAAAGACTTTCTTCTGCTGCTCGTTGATGCCCTTGAGCTGGTTGAAATAGGCAAGATTCTGCAGCAGCGCCTGCATCGTCTTGTCCAACTCGCTGCCCTCGGAATAATCCGCCTCGAACATCCAGTCCACACGCTCGTGCTTCAGCAGCGGGGCAGCCTTATCCTCCTCGCCCGGATGGTAAATCGCAATGGAGTGGCCGCCGGATTGCTTGACCAGCTTCATACAAGGCACATCCGTCAGGCCGTCACCCAAATAAATCATATTACTGAAGAACACACGCTTCTCATTATCGGGGCGGGAATTGTTCAGATCCACATTGTTATTGATATCCAGCACGCCCTTGTTGATGCGGTAGACAAACTGGGTCTTGTTGGTATAGTTAACCGCCATCTTGGGCCAGTAGGCCTGGCCGTCCTTATACAGGAATTCGCAGGCATAGATCCGCTTGAAGTATTTGGCAATGGACGTACCCTCGATGATCTCCTTAAGGCCGGAGGACAGCACATAATGCTCCACCTCTACCCCGGCTTCCTCGGCATAGCGGTTGATCCGTTCAAACCAGCCCTCCACACCGGGATGATACTCGATGTCCTTACCGCAGGCTACCAGAGATTCCCGGGTCAGCGGTGTCTGTACCTGGCGGGCCTTCTCCACCATACAGTACATATAGGTCAGGATTGAGTCCATTGTCTCTTCCGTTGCCACCTCGTGGGTGTGGCGCCAAAATTCATCAGGCTTCATACCGATGCTGGGAATGAACGTGTACTCCTGCATATCCCGGGTACACAGCGTTTTATCAAAATCGTACATAATGGCAATGATAGGTTTTTTCATAGCCGATCCTCCCGGAAACCTTTTTATTTTAGTATAGCATTACCCCGCAATAATGTCAAATACACACTTTTTTTCAAAAAAATGCTTGACTCTAACGCAACGTCATAGTTTATTATGTTTTTGTCAGGAGGGATTGGGATGAAAACTGTAAACGAGGTCAGCAAGCAGACCGGCATCAGTGTCCGGGCACTGCACCACTATGATGCCATCGGTCTTTTAACGCCCACCAAGGTGACCGAAGCTGGCTACCGGCTGTATGACGATGAAGCCGTTGAAAAGCTTTATATGATCCTTGTTTTCAGAGAATTAGGCCTTTCTCTGAAAGAGATTGCAGGCATCCTCCACGCCCCCGACTTCGATCGAAACCGCTGTTTGGAAAAACAGATCAAGCTAATGCAGGAGCGAGTCAGCAAGCTGCAGGACCGAATCGCCCTTGCCAAAGGAATACTGATATTAGGAGTGAAATATATGGATTTTGAAGGCTTTGACCCCACGAAACTGGATGAATACAGCACCCAGGCAAGAACGCTGTACGGCAAAACGGATGCCTACAGGGAATTCGAAGCAAAATCCAAACACCGCACAGCCCAGCAGGAAAAGGAGCTGGGCGCACAAGTGATGGATTTCTTCGCCCGTTTGGGCAAAATGCGCCCCTGTGCCGCGGATTGTGCCGAAGCCTTGGCTTGGGCACAGGAATTGCAGGACTTTTTCACCGCCAATTATTACACCTGCACGTCTCAGATTTTGGCCGGTCTTGCTGAAAGCTACGCCGGCGGTGGCAGTATGACGGAGAATATCGACAAGGCAGGTGGAGAGGGCACCGGCGCATTCGCCAAGGAAGTCATTGGCGCCTACCTCAAGACGCAAAATGAAGAATAAATGGATTCTGTTTACTGTAGCCGTCATCATTATCGCCGTCAATGTGCTGAACACAGGTTTTTCCGCTTTGATCGTCGGCATTAAAAAGCTGTGGTCGAAGACCAAAAGCAAATAAACTACCCGGAATTGCCGCCACAATTCCGGGTTTTCGCCGTTCATCACACCAAAATTACCGATGAGCCATATTTTCAACACTTTCCGCACCGAGTATGCTATAATTACATAATTGGAGGTGAAGCAATGAAATTCAGGCTCATTATCGACGAAGAAAAAGACGAAGAGATCGTAGCAACGATCCACAGCCGCACTGCGCTGATTGATGAGATCGAAGCCTTGATCTGCAAACACACAGACCGCATCCCCGGCTACACCGAGGACAATATCAAAATGCTTGCCGTTTCGGATATCGAGTGCATCACCGTACTGGACGGCAAAACCTACGCCATCGACAGCAAAAATCGGCGCTATCGGCTGAAGCAGCGGCTGTATGAACTGGAGCAACAGCTCCCCTCTTCCTTCATCCGCATCAACAAAAGCGCGCTGGCCAACGAAAGCGCATTGGATCGCTTTGCCGTGACCTATGCAGGCAGTGTCGATGCCGTTTTTAAGTGCGGCTACACCGAATATGTATCCCGGCGGTGCTTCGCCCAGATCAAAAGGAGGTTGGAATCAAAGTGAAAAAGTTTCTGAAAGAATTTTTGCTGCGGGGGCTGATCTGCGCTGCAGGTGGACCTATTGTTTTGGCAATTATCTATGGCATTTTGGGCGCAACCGGCACTGTGGAAGTCTTTTCCCCCAAAGAGGTTAGTTTGGGCATCCTGACCATCACGCTGCTGGCATTCATCGCAGCAGGTATGACCGCCATTTACCAAATGGAGCAGCTACCCCTGCCTACAATGATTTTGCTTCACGGTGGTGCGCTGTATATCGCCTATATTCTGACTTATCTCATCAACGGCTGGCTGCTGAATCAGCTGATGCCCATTCTTATCTTCACCGGAATTTTTGTGGTGGGTTATGCCCTCATCTGGAGCATTATCTACCTGATTGAACGCAAAAAAATCCAAAAGCTGAACAAACTTCTGCAGAAATAAATGTAGGGGCGATCATTGATCGTCCGCATAAAAAAGGTGCGCTGCTTATCGCAACGCACCTTTTTATCACCAAACAAACGGAATAAGCCGGTATTTTACCGTTTGCTTATATTCTTCATAACCAGGCAGTTCCCGGGTCAGCAGGGCTTCCTCATCTTTCAGCCGCACCACAATCACCGCCGGATAAGCCGCAAAAGCAATCAACGCATACCAAGACCCCAGCACCAGCGGCATCATCAAAAACAGCAAAACAGTTACTGCATACATCGGATGGCGAACAATGCCGTAAAGGCCGGTGTCCACCACCTTTTGCCCCTGCTCCACCTGAATGGTGCGGCTCAGGTAGGCATTTTCCCGCATCACCTCGGCATACAGCCCGTAGGCAATCAAAAACAGCACCGATGCAGCAATGGTGACCCAAGTCGGCACCGCAGACCAGCCAAACCGGAAATCCAAACCTGCCACCACGAAGCCGACGACAAACATCAAGCCGGAAGCCGCAACAACGCCTTTTTGTTTCCCCTGCTTTTCCTTGGCATTCAGGCGCTTTTTCAGAAAATCCGGGGATTTGAAAAGCATAACAAAACCTGCGATCAGCATTGGGATGAACAGCAAGCCAATCAACAACCAACCGTATGCAAACTCCAGCGTTCCGGCAGGCAGGAAAATCAGCAAGCCCACCAGCAGCAATCCGCAAGCGAATTTTGTCAAAGCTTCGACCAGCAATTTCATTCCAAAACCTCCAAATAATAGCTCACCGGGCGAAAACCGTCGTTGCAGCTAAGCATAGCCGTGTAGGGATCTTTCATCCAGCCGTCATAGAAATTACCGCCGCCCTCTGCCAGTGTTTTGACAAAGACTTCGATGCAACTCCAGGCGGCATTGCAGAAGCCCTCCGGCTTTTGCCCGTCAACAGACACCCAGGTGTCACCGATGTTCACTTCGCAGGCGTGCTCGATGGGATTTTCGTACAGTTCCATCAGGTCGGGATAGCAACTGCGCCGCATTGCTGTGATTTTTACTTTTTTCATTTCTCTCACCTCTTTGCCCCATTATATCACACAAAAAGGTCGGTTACAACATAAAAACAGCAGGGAGTGTCCTCCCTGCTGTTTGCTTACTTGTTCTCTTTTTTCAGCCTTGCTTTGGCTTCTTCTACCGTTTCGCCCTCTTTGGTCAGATACGCGGCCACGAACTTGTCCTCGATTTTGGTGTAGCCGCTGACTACGCCCTGCTCGACCTTCTTGTAGCCGTCCACGACGCCCTTTTCGATCTTTTTGTAACCATCGGTTACTGCCTCAGCAATTTTGGTTTTTGCCATATCTACGCGTTTCCCTCCAATCAGATTGATGCCCAAGAACAGTACGATGATCCACACCGCTGTTCCTGTTAAGATGTTAAAGATTTGTATTTCTTCCGGCGTCAGCCCCGGAAAGGACTGGAGCATTGACCGCTGCATTGTATATATCGACACGCAGGCATCCGCCAATGCGATATTCCGCAGCGTTTTGAGTACCGGCGATGCAGTATGCTTTGCCTTTACCATACCGATGATCGCAATGGTGATCTTTGTAAATGTATAGGTGGCGATCGTGATCATAATGATCTTATGGTGTGCTGTCCCCCGCTCTTTCAGGGTAGACAAAATATTGACCCCCACGATGCATACCGACATCACCACCAGCAAAATGCCCGTAATGCGCCTTGCAAATGCTTCTGCATCCTGCTTGACCCGCAGCACGCAAAACCGTGCCGTTGCCAAAACGGCATAGTACGCACCCACGGTGATAAACCACCAGGAATGGGTCAAAAATCCAATGACACAGTTGCCAACGGCATAAACAAAATTGACCGCCAGCCTTGTGTAGGGACTTTTAATGATCCCGATCAGTTTCATTTGATGCCCTTAATCATAGGAATCAGGGCGATCAGCATCACGATGCCCAGCAGACCTACCAGCGTTCCCCATACGAACATCTCCCATACCAGGCACAGGCACATACCGGTGCCCAAAATCAGCAATGCTGCGATGGTATAAATCGTGCGGAACACATTTTTGCCGCTCATCTTCGGCAGTTTTACATTTTCCATCTTGCACCATACCAGCACGGTAATAACACCGAGAACCATACCGATACCACCGAAGATCACACCCTCCCAAAAGGCATTCCACTCCGGCAGAAGCGCCATACACATACCCAGCGCAAACAGCACGCCGCTGACTGTGCCCATCAATAATGCAACAAAACTACTTTTTTTCATATTTATTCTCCTTTTCATTAAACCAACACTTGTTTTTTTATTGCAAGCTAAGTATAATATTTTCAGAAGAAAAAACAATCACCAATTTTGCAACATCTGTTGGAATAATGGAGAATTTTTATGAACACGAAGAACAACACACGCCGCAAAGAATCCCAGGAACGCATCGAAAAAGCCTTTATAGAGCTGCTGCAGACCAGGCAGATCAATGACATCACCGTTTCCGATCTGATCAAGAACGCCGGGCTAAACCGCAGCACCTTCTACGCCAACTATCTGGACATTTTCGACCTTGCCGACAAGACAAGGCAGAAGCTGGAACGGGAATTCAGCAATCTGTTTGCCGATTACGATTACTTTAACGAACGTACCGGCGCTCTGAAAATGTTTCAGCACATCAAGGAAAATCAGCTTTTCTATCAAACTTATTTCAAGCTGTGCTATGACGATAAGCACCTCATTTCCACCTACGACCCCAAACGGGCGGAAAAGGAGCATATTTCCGGCAATCTGAAGTACCATATTGAGTTCTTCCGCAACGGGCTGAATGCCATTATCAAGCTGTGGCTGGCAGGTGGCTGTCAGGAATCCCCGGAGGAAATGGCAGATGTGCTGAAGCAGGAATACCGGGGCAGATAAACAAAACGGCGGCAGGAACTTCCCTGCCGCCGCCTTTTATTTTTCAAGACGTTCAAAAATGTAATTCATCAGCGCATCCTTGCCCTTGATGTCCAGCACATACTGAAATTCATTGTATAGGATCTGCTCTGCATCCTTGAAAAAACGCTCATCCGACATATGAAGACGTTTTCCCTCGGCTTCTCTCTGCCTTTTGTGGGCGTAGATAGCCTTGATCATTTGGATCAAATCCGAAGGATCGCCCTTTGCCAGGATGCTTTTATAGAGATCCTTGCGCTCATTTTCGTTTTCGATCCAAACCGCTTTTTCTTCCGGCATGGAATCTATCAAATTATGGATTTCCTCTTTGGTCAGCAAGCGGCGCATCTTATTCAAGACCAGTGGATTGTCCATAGGCGCAAAAATCGTCGAACCTTTCTCATTGACGGGCTTCAATACAAAATAGGTCTTTTTTGTTCCACCAACGGTTTTTTCTTCCGTTCCAACGATCTTGCAGACGCCCTGGACGCCGTAAATAACCACATCACTTACCTGAAACATAGCTGCCATCCTCTCTCATTGGAAGTTCTTACAGATATATTATAACTTTTATTTCCCAGATTTTCAAAAGCTTTTTTGCTTGAAAATTAACAAAAATTAAGCAAAACTATGCGCATTCTGAACAAATCTACTGCACTATGCATTGTCGCCACCACGAAAATAACCCGGAGTTGATGCGGGCAACTCCGGGTTTCTTTATTCCGTTTCGTAAGGCCAGTCGATGATACCACCGAACTCTTTGATGTTGGTGTAGCCCAGCTTCACCAGATCCTCCGCTGCCAATTTGCTACGCCGTCCGCTGCGGCAATAGACAAGGATCAACTGGTCTTTATCCGTCAGCACACCCTCTGCCTTCTGCAATATTTCGTCATAAGGGATCAGGATCGCACCGGGGATATGCCCTTCGTCATATTCCTCCTGGGTGCGCGTGTCCAAAATGACATAGCCCGTTTCTGTGTCCATAATTTCCTTGGCTTGCTGCGCTGTGATATTCACATATACCGCCTCCCGGATGTTTTCTTTGTTTTGCCCGCAGGCAGCCAGTAATAGCATTGCAAGAATGATTAAAAACAGTTTTTTCACGCTGTGTTACCTCTTTTTCATTATACCACACCCCAAAAGCGCTTGCAACGATCCCTTAAGAAAATCTTAAGACTTCTGCAGGCTGCACTTCGTTTACTTTCTCTTCCCTTTCTGCTATAATACGGCAGAATATGACAAAATACGAGGTGTATTATGAAAGAATTTCTGGGTATTGGCGGCTATGCCCGTGAAGCGGAAGGTGCTTATTCCTGGCAGCATCTGCTGTTTGTAGGCGCTTTGCTGGCAATTATGACATTTTTGGCTGCCTGGCTGGGACGAAAGAACCGAAATAAAACCCTGCAGCAGAAGAACAAGGTCATCATTGCCTCTGCCATTTTGATCAACGCTTTCGAGCTTTTCAAGATCGTTGTTCTGTGCCTGCGCAGCGAGAGCCTTGATCCTATTCTTCACACCCTTCCCCTATTCCTTTGCAGCATCCAGTTGATTGCGCTGCCTTTGGCTGCCTTTACCAAAGGCCGAATCGAAGAAGCCGCCATTGACTTTGTCTGCATCTTCGGTCTCCTGGGCGCTGTATTCGGCACCATCGGCGCTGCCCAAAACTACAATGCCTACCCCGTTATTTCGATGGACAATGTGGTCTCCGGTATCACGCACTGCATTTCCGGCTTTGCTTCGCTTTACATTCTGTTCTCCAAAATGGAGCGTATGCGCAGGGAAAATATGCTCATCACCTACGGTATTCTGATTTTCTTCTGCATTGCTGCCTATATTGCCAACATCGCCGTTGACTACAACTATATGTTCCTGATGGCCGGCGACGGCACGCCCTACGATATTCTCTACAATTTGGTAAACGGTAACCGTGTGCTGTATCCGCTGATGGTGGTTGGTCTGTTCCTGATCTACATCTTTGGCTTCTATAAGATCTTCCACCTGATCACCGATAAGCGCAAAAGCACCAGCGCCGCAGTGTAATTTATCCATCCAAGCCGTGTATGACAATGGCAAGATCGTCATACACGGCTATTTTCATTGACATAAAAGATTTACATTTTCAGCATAAAATGTTCATTTATATGGAGGATAATGGTGTCAGATCCGATTCAGAAAGGATGATTTTATGAAATTCCCAAAAGTAACGGCTCTATTGTTGGTGTTTGCAGTTGCGCTGTGCGGCTGCTCTGCCGCGCCTACCGAACAAATCCCCCCTTCCCCGGAACATAGCGATACGGTTGCCATTTCTCTCAGCGACAGCGGCATCACGGTGGATGGCCAACCGATCGGTACGCAGGAGGCTGCCGTCTACGCAGCAAATGACATTGTGTACTATGAAGCCGGAAAAGACTTTACCTACGGCGAAGGCAGCGAAAATGACGCCCATACCCCGGAAGAAGCCGCAGCCCATACTGTGGTGCACATTACAAAGCCCGGCACATACAGTCTCAGCGGCAAATTATCCCTGGGTCAAATTGCTGTGGACCTTGGCTCCGATGCCAAGAAAGACCCCGGTGCTGTGGTGACACTGATCCTCAATGGTGTGGATATCACCTGTCAGGTTGCGCCTGCGGTGATCTTCTACAGTGTATATGAATGCGGAAATGATGATGTAGAAACCGCATCCAAGGATGTGGACACCTCGGCTGCCGGTGCCAATGTGATCATCGCTGACGGCACTGTCAACAATATCACCGGCTCCTATGTAGCCCGGATCTACGAGCCGAACTCCGTGGTCCTGAATGACGACAAAACTGAGGTTGCGGATGCCGACAAGCTGCATAAATATGATGGCGCATTCTATTCCAAGCGCTCAATGAACATCTTCGGCGGCAAAGGGAATACCGGCATTTTGAACATCAATGCCGAAAACGAGGGTTTGGACAGCGAGCTGCACCTGACCATCAACGGCGGCAACATCAATATTTTCTCCGGCAATGACGGCATCAACACCAATGAAGACGGTGTTTCCGTCACTACTGTCAACGGCGGCAAGCTGACCATCAAGGTCACCGGCGAAACCGGCGAGGGCGACGGCATTGACTCCAATGGCTGGCTGGTAATCAATGGCGGAACGGTGATTGCCGCAGCCTGCTCCGACAGCGCCGATGCCGGCATTGACTCCGATATGGGCATTCACATCACCGGCGGTACTGTGGTTGCCACCGGTCATATGCTGGACCGCATCGAGGATGGCGCGCAAAATTATGCTGTGTTTAACTTTGTCCAAAAGCAGACCGGCAGCGAAACCATTACGATGAAGGATGCCGATGGCAATACCCTGCTGGAGACCACGCCCGGAAACGCTTATTCGATTCTGATTTACAGCAGCCCTGACCTGAAGGCCGGAACTTACTCCCTTTGGAGTGATGACAAGCAGCTTGCAGTTGGAGCCGGCAATATGATGGGCGGCCCTGGAATGCAACCGGGCGAAATGGAGCGTCCCAATCGTCCCGACGATATGCAGCGACCGGATGAGTTTACTCCTCCTGAAGGACAAACACCTCCGGAAGGCTTTACCCATCCCGAAGGCGGCAATCCCCCGCAAATGCCGGACGGCAACAGACCGGGCAACCCCGGCGAAAACAATATTCCCACCCAGGAACAATCCCCCAATTTCATCATCCGTGACGGCGGCAATATGTTCAGCGGCATTCAGGCGCTGACCGCATAGAACCAAACAGAACTCCCCGGCTGAAGCTTCTCAGCCGGGGAGATTTTGTCATATTAACCTTGTGCTTGCCAGTTGGCGGGGTAGACAAAGTACAAAAACCGCGCCTTATCCTCCACGGAAAACTGGATGGAGCTGCCCTTGGGGATATAGATGACCTCGCCGGGTCCGGCGGAAACCTTCTGCCCATTTATCAGAATGTCCAGCCGGCCGCTGATGACATAGTCCAGCTCATCATAATTCAGCGTCCAGGGAAATGTGGTCCGCTCCATAACCATCAGGCCGCAGCCTAAGCGGGGCGATTCCTCCAGTGTCAGCAGGTCTCTTGTCCAGACCCGATCCCGGGGATTGCCGGTATCCATCCGATGCTCCTCGGTTACATCCAGAGTCGGCACGGGCAGCTTCTTCACCGGGCAATCTGACATCTGCCCCAGCTTTTCCATTACGATTTGCCGTACCAGCGCCTCCAAAGCGGCTTTATCCATCAATATCTTCCTCCAAAAAATCTCTTAGCGCTTCGATGCCCTGCCCCGTAAAGGCGCTGACAACGAAGATAGGGCTGGCGCCGGCCAGCTCCAAAAGCTCCACCGCATCCTGCACCTGCTTAGGCGTGGCCATATCCGCCTTGGACACCACACCCGCCACGGGAATGGGGAATGCGGAAGCCTGACCCGGTGAGAACATAAACCGGTCCTGAGAAGCATCCTGCACAAACAGCACCTGATCCGCCTCCACCGAGGTCACCACCAAAGCGTGAAACAGCGAACGCCGCTCCACATACTCACCGGGGGTGTCAATGGTTCTGTGGATCACTTCCAGCGCCTGGGTCTTCTTATACTTCATCTCCATACCATTCAGGCATTGGCACAGAGTGGTCTTGCCGCAGGCAACATGGCCCACCATAATAACCTTTTTCATGTTCTTGTGATCTGGGTGGGGGTGAAATGCAGCAGGTTTTCCAGCACCCGCAGCACATCCTTGACAGCCGCTTCCACATCGGCAACGCTGCCGCCGATGACCAAAGAGCCATTGAAGCGGTCCACAAAGATCACTTCCACATTGGCTGCCTTGGTAGCGGTATCCGCACCGATGATGGCGCCTTCGCTGGGGGTGATGGTCAGGATGCCCAGCGCGCCAAAATGCTCGCCAATAACACCCAGCTTCTTGTAAATATCCGGGTTGGGGTTTGCGATGATATGCGCCATCGTAACCTGCTTACCGGGCACGAATTCCTGAATAATTCGCTGCTTTTCCTGAAAAATATTCTCCATCGTTCTTTCCTCCCGGTTACATCAGGCTTTCCAGCAGCTCCGGATGGGGGCTGGGAATCACCACAGAGGACACCAGCATGCCCTCGGCATTGGGGGTGCTGATACCGGCCTTGACAGCCTCCGCAACAGCCGCCACCTCACCGGTCAGGACAACAAAGGACTTGCCGCCGATACCGGTGCCCAAACGCACCTCCACAAGATCCACATTGGCGGTCTTGACGGCAGCATCCGCGCCGTATACGGATGCAGTAACGCTGAAAAACTCCATCACACCAACGGCACGCATTTGCTCGGGCATTGCGGTCATATTGATGGCCTTGATGACCTGCGGATGGATTCTCGGGATGATGCAGGAGTCCACCACGGGGCTGCCGCCGATGGTATGACCGGCATCCAAGGATGCCTGCACCGCCGCCACCTCACCGGTGAACAGCAGATAATACTTACCCGGGCAGCCGGCCTTCGAGAATACCAGATTGACGGCGGCGGTCTTTAAAACGGTATCTGCCACCTCAACGCCCTTGGCAATGCTGTTCAGTTCCAGAAAACCAATTGTGTTCATCATATCTGACACCTCATTCCTTCTCGATAACAATCCGCTCGCCCACGGCAGTTACACGGCCGTCGATGCTTGCGTGGACAAATGCGCCCAGTGCTCCCTCAGGAGGCTCGGCAATGACCTGTCCTACCCGGACATAGTCGCCAACGGACACAGTTGCAACGGAAGGTGCGCCGATATGCATCTTCACAGGAATCTCTACACGAGATGCCGTCGCGGTTATTATGTCCGTAATTTCGTAATTATAGTACTTTCTGACACCAACTCTTGCTGCCACCTTGTCAGAAGGTGCTTTCCGGCCTTCACGCAGGGGGCTTGCGGTCCATTCCTGCTGTGGTGCCTGATAGCGGATGCCGGCCTTGCCCAGCTCGCCCTTGAGCATTGCATTGATTTTTCTGGGGAACAATCCCATGGGGCAGGCATAAGTTTCGCAAATACCGCACTCGCAGCACAGCTGTGCATTGCGGATATCGGGGTCATTCAGCATTTGCTGAACATCGCCGCCTGCTGCCATCTTGCGCATAATCATATGGGGCCGCAGAGGATGTCCCAGCATGTGCCGGGGGCAGAGCTGGGTGCAGTTGGTGCACTGGATGCAGGCAACGCTGGCCTGCTTCAGCATCCGCTTCAGCGAGATGGTGTTGGTATTGGCGTGGTAGCCGTCCGCGCTCAGCACCAAAATGCCGGAGGTGGTCTTGGTAACAACAGCGCTTTGCGCTTGCTCCATTGTCAGGGGCTTGCCCATCATCGGGCCGCCGTTGACCACGAAATAGGTGCTGCTGTTGGTACCGCCGGCCAACTCGATGCACTTTGTATAGCTTGTACCCACCGGAACGCACAAAACGGTAGGCTTTTTCACTTCACCGGTAACGGTGAGAATTTTCTGAGTAAGGGGAATGTTCTCCATCGCCTGAGAAATGGCGTAAACAGTGGCAACATTATTGACCACAGCGCCAACGGCGATGGGAATTCCGGCAGGAGGAACCACCCGTCCGGTGACTTCGTAGACGATTGTCTGCTCATCACCTGCGGGGTAAAAGCTTTCCATCAAGTGCAGCCGGATGGGGGCACCCGCTGCAGCGATGGCTGCACGCAGGGCATTGGTCTCATCGTGATAATGCTCCTTCAAAGCGATTACCACATTTTCGATGCCCAGTTCCTCCTTCATTGCCACCAATGCTTTGACCAGATTGGGTGCGTAATTACGCATTATGTACCGGTCTGTACGCAGCAGCGGCTCGCATTCAGCACCGTTGATGATCAGGTATTCAATTTTTCCTTTCAGCTTTGCGTGGGTAGGAAAGCCAGCGCCGCCGCAACCGACGATACCGGCATCCCGGATTTTATCTACGATGCTCATTTATTTCACTTCCTTATTGTGCGGAGGGATTGATCTCCAGGCTGTCGATGATGCCGACGATGGCCATATCTGCGGGCACATCGTCCCGGCCGAAAGCCTGACGAGCGGTGCTGCCGGAAACCACCAGCACTTTTTCACCGATACCGGCGCCCACAACGTCAGCCGCAACATAAACCTTATCTTTGGTATTCTTGGGGCCATCCTCTTCCCGGACGACCATCAACTTCAGGCCTTCCAGCCGAGCTTCCTTTTTCGTGGCCCAAACGTGGCCGATGACTCTGCAAATAATCATTTGTCTTTTCCTCCTTAGTCTCTGATCACTTCAACACCGGCGTGGGCAAATACATCTCTTGCCAGCGGTGTGATGATAGCGCCCACCGGAATGCGCACAGGATTTCCCTGCGCCATAATCAGCAGCCGGGCATCGGTCTCCGTGACCAATTTCCCCACATTGGGTATTGCGCTGCCTCTGGGTACCTGCACAGTTTGCTGGGCAAACCTGGCAAGCTGCGCCCCCGGCACAACGACATTCGACTTGGGTCTATATGTTTTGACGCCGTAGACGCTTAAAGTCTTGGCGTATTTTTCAAGGGTATTGTAAAGTGCGTTGCTGCCCTTATCCTTAAATCTGCGGAAGGTCAGCGCATCTTCCAGCATAATGACCTCCACGCCGGAAAGCAGCGCATAGGTAACCGCGCAGGATGCCTCGTCCGTAGGCCGCCCCAGTGCGATATCCGCAAGCTGCGTAATATTCAGCTTGGTAACCACTACCCTCTTGTAGCGCTGGATATCCTTATGGGTGCGGTAGTCCTCCAAATCCATCAGGATTTTATCCCGACTTAAGTCCTTGGGAACTGCATCGGCACAGCCCACCACCAGCACCATATCGCAATCGTCTGCCGGTGCGGTACTGCCTTTGCCTTCCATCGCCGCCATCACCTGCTGGGTGACCAGGCTTATGATCTTTTCCAATTCATTCTGATTCATACGCTTCACCCATTCTTCAGCAGATAGCCAACAATATTTCCGCCGCTGACTTGGGCAGCATTGGCTTCGTCATAATCAATATGGACCGCCAGTGAGAAATCCTTGCTGACCCGGACCTGCACATCGTTCAAGGTTACAGATCGCTCTGTTCCCATCCGGATGCTGACGGACTGGCCGTGCTCCACGCCGTATTTTTGAGCATCGGCAGGGGTCATATGTACGTGGGCTTTGGCAACGATCACGCTGCCTTTGGCGGTAATCACGCCCTTAGGGCCGACGATGATCACATCTGCGGCATTCCGCAGATCGCCGGACAGCCGGATAGGCGGCTTCAAGCCCAGGACTCTTGCATCTGTCAAAGAAAGCTCCACCTGGGTCTCCTTGCGCTCCGGACCCAGCACCGCCACATTGGCGATCTCACCGGACTGGGTCACCAGCTTCACCCGCTCTTCGCACAGATACTGTCCGGGTTGGCTCAGATCCCGTTTTCTCGTCAAGGTATAGCCTGCGCCAAACAGGGCTTCCTTATCCGCCTTACTCAGGTGGATATGTCGGGCAGAAATCTCAACAGGGATCTCCATTCCCTTGCCTGCAGAAAGACCGCTGCGGCTGAGCACATCGGCAACGATCTGCCGGATATCATTCTCGCTGTAATAATTCACAGACGGCTCCCCCTTTCGTAAAACCCGGATAATTGGCGGCACATTAAGATGTACACGCAGCTGGACATTCGATTCAGCGCCTCGATGATGTCGGGACGGCTGTAAGACCCACCGCAGTAAAAAGCCTGTGCGGCACTGAGCTCCGTTTCCCTGATTTGGGTCCGCAGGCGGTTTAATTCCACGCACAGCCTGCCCATTTTATAGCTGGGAATCGGATGGTCAATGCCAAAAACTTTCTTCACCTGCTGAGAGTTGTAGCGGATCTGCTGGCTGTCCATTCCCAGTATATTCACCTCGCAAAGCGGTTCATCTTTGACTTCCGCCGCAAGGATCTTATGGGAAAATTCCAGCAATTCCTCAAGATCGGAAACAATTCTCATTTTTCCTTGCTCCTGGGCCACGATCTGCACCTGCATAATCATCGCCATCATCGTATCCAGCTGACCGCGGAATGCGATCTGCGGATGGGTCTTGGGCACTAAGAGATTGCCACGCAGGTGGGTCATTCCCTCACCCTTAGTGGTTGTCTCCCGTCCGGACGCCGCATCCTGATAGACCGGCATGCCGTCACGCATCGGGATCTGTGTCCGGGTCATCGTTTCCGAGTTTTTTCGCTCATTCCTACAGAGGGTGATGCCTTGCTCCCGGATGAAATCAGCAGCCGCCGGTGTTAAGATCACATCTGCATCCACATAATATTTATCAAGCCGCTCCTGCGACCAACGAGCACGCAGCTCCACATCCGTTAATAGTTTCTTTTTCATTCATACACCCTCCTTTCTTCCGTTTTGGGTGGGCAGACAGCAAACGATCTGTCTGCCCGACTTTCTTCCAATCAGCCTTCCAGAGTGGGCAGGATGAACTCCACCTCGTTGTGGGGACGGGGAATGACGTGAACGCTGACCAGCTCACCAACACGGGAAGCAGCGGCAGCACCGGCATCGGTAGCAGCCTTAACAGCGCCGACATCGCCACGGACCATAACGGTAACCAAACCGCCACCGACGTGGACCTTGCCAACCAGATGGACGTTTGCGGCCTTGACCATTGCGTCAGCAGCCTCGATGGAGCCGATCAGGCCCTTGGTTTCGATCATACCCAAAGCTTGCAGATTTTCCATTTTATTTACCTCCAAATATTATATGTTGTATTTTTGTTTTTATCGGGACAGCCGGTCAATAACAGCCTTGGCAATAGCCTCAATTTCGGCACGGCTGAAGGTCGATGCGGATTTTCCCTGGGTGGAGCTGCCTGTGCAGACAGGTCTGCTGCAGCCCTCCGGAGCAGGATTGCTGCCACGGATTTCAGACAATTCTTTGATGCCAAATGCCACACGGCGAATATTGATCAGGTGCATCGGGCCCACATTATCGGATGTTGCACTGCCGCCAACGCTGCCGCAGCCCAAAGTCAGAGCCGGCTGCAGGCCGGTGGAAGCGCCCACGCCACCCAGCGCACCGGGGGTATTGACCAGCAGACGGGAAACCGGCTTCTTCAGCGCAAATTCCCGAATGACGCTCATATCCTCGCTATGGATGGTCATAGTGTGACCGACGCCTTCATTGTTCAAAATTTCAATACTGCGCTGGCAGGCGCTTTCCCAGCTATCCTCGGTGTAGAATGCCAAAATGGGGCACAGCTTTTCCCGGGAATAGGGATTGTTCTTGCCAACGGTGGTCTGATGGGAAAGCAAAATCCGTGTGCCGGCAGGAATCTTGATGCCTGCCATATCTGCGATGGTCTGTGCGGATTTACCAACGATCTGCGGATTCATCGTGCCATTGGCACGCAGAATGAACCGGCTGACCTTGTCGCTTTCCTCGCTGGTCATAAAGTAACCGCCCTGTCTTTCCACCTCTGCAATGACCCGATCTGCGATGCAGCGCTCGGTGATGATGCTCTGCTCCGAGGCGCAGATGGTGCCGTTGTCGAAGGTCTTACTGTCGAAAATGTGCCGGACAGCCTTAGGGATATCCGCAGATTTTTCGATGTAAGCCGGGCCGTTACCGGGGCCGACGCCCAGCGCCGGATTGCCGGAGCTGTATGCCGCCCGGACCATAGCCTCGCCGCCGGTGGCAAGAATGATGCCAATGGAGCGATGCTTCAGCAGCGCAGACGTGCCTTCCTGAGAGGGAACGGTGATGCACTGCACCAAGCCTGCCGGTGCGCCGGCAGCGGCTGCTGCCCGGCTGATGATCTGGAAGGTCTCCAGAATGCAGTTTTTGGCGTTGGGATGGGGGCTGAGAATGATGGCATTGCCGGATTTCAGACTGATGAGGGTCTTGTACATAACTGTGGAAGTGGGGTTGGTGGAAGGAATCAGTGCCGCCACGATGCCCATAGGCACGGCAACCTCCCAAACCTTATTCCGGTTATCCTCAGACAAGATACCAACGGTCTTCAAAT
>JAZSCE010000046.1:0-47164 GCA_045602725.1 Faecousia sp.
TTCTCACGCGTTACTCACCCGTTCGCCACTAAACTTAACTTCCATTGGCCGAAGCCGCTTTCCGCTAAGTCCCGTTCGACTTGCATGTGTTAGGCACGCCGCCAGCGTTCGTCCTGAGCCAGGATCAAACTCTCAAAAAATTGTATCTAAACCCTCTTACGAGAGCTCAAATCAATGTTTTGAATAAATTTGTCTAGCAAATATTACTCAAGAATTTTCGTTGGCTGTTATTCGTTCAAAAAACGCTTAAACAATCCATTTTAATTGTCCAAGGTGTTATAGTTTGTCTCACATTATTCAATTTACAAGGTACAGAAAATCCGCTCTCGCGAACTGTTTTATGATAGCACAACAATTTCCAAATGTCAAGATGTTTTTTACAAATTTTCAAATAAAAATTTGTGCTATTTGCTGCACTCCCGGAGTGCCGTTCATCGCGCAGCTCGCTTATAATAGCATCGCAAAACGGGTTTGTCAAGCTATTTTTTTTGCTGTTTTTTTAAGCTTTTTTTGCCCTCGCATATCTTGTCCCAATGCAGGCAAAATTATACAATATCTAGTAAAAATTTTTGCCGCCCGGGAAATTTCCGGACGGCAAATTTTTATCTTTTCGAGACATTGGTGCAAATTTCACCCAGCGCATCAGCCGCATCGGGGTTGCATTCTTCCCGGTTGGCAAGATCTCCGAGGCTCACCATGCCGCACAACCGGCCATTTTCCACCACAGGCAGCCGGCGGATCTGCTTTCTGCCCATCAAATGAGCCGCAGCGCCGGTGTCCATATCGGGTCTTGCCGAGATTACACCGCCGGTCATCACTTCCTTAACGGAAGTCCCCTCCGGAGACTTCCCTGCCGCCAGGCACCGGGTCACCAGGTCCCGATCCGTAACCAGCCCGCACAGATTGCCATCGTAGCCGCAGACCGGCAGAACACCTATATTATAATGTGTAAGCGTCCTCGCTGCCACCGCCACAGATTCCTCCGGGTGGATCTTGACCACCGCATCGGTCATAACTTCGCGGATTTTCATTGCCATCGCCTCCTGATGGCAATTATGGTCAAGCCTTTCGGATTTTATACCGCATCCAGCACCAATTTGAAAGCACCGTATGCGCCGGCATCGTTGCCCAGCGTTGCCAATGCAAAGGTGATGGCCGAGGATGCGTGGAAGATGTAGCGGTCAAAATATTTCTTGGCGCCATCCAAAAGGCACTGGCCCGCTTTGCTGACACCGCCGCCCAAAACCACCACCTGCGGATCCACCGCACAGCACACATTAGCCAAGAACTGACCCATGTAGTCATACGCCCGCTCCAGGACTTCCAGCGCCAGCGCATCGCCTTTTTTCCCCGCATCGAACACATCCTTGCAGGTCAGATTTGCAACGCCGCGCAGCGCGCTGGACGTGCCATCCGCTTCCAGGCGCCGCCTTGCCAGGCGAACGATACCGGTGGCGCTGCAATATTGCTCTACGCAGCCATATTTGCCACAGTTGCAGCGTTCCGTTTCCTTTGTGTCCACTACCAAGTGTCCGATTTCGCCGCCAGCACCGTGAACGCCGGCCAGCAGCTTGCCGTTGACAATGATTCCGCCACCAACACCGGTACCCAGGGTAGCAAACACCATATTCTCACAGCCCTGACCACCGCCCTTCCAGGCTTCGCCCAGTGCCGCCACATTGGCATCGTTACCGGCCTTTACCGGTAACCCGGTCAGCTCCGACAGTTCCTGCTCAATGTTAAATATGTAGTCCCAGCCCAGGTTGATGCACTTGTTGACCTCGCCGTTGCCATTCACCGCGCCGGGCACACCGATACCGATGCCTATAACCTGCTGCCGGTCAATATTTTGCTTGCCCAAAAAATCCAGCACAGCTGCCGCAATATCCGGCAGAATCTGAGCGCCGGCATTTTCACGCACCGTGGGGATCTCCCACTTTTCCAGCATATTTCCGTTCTCGTCAAACCAGGCAATCTTCACCGTAGTGCCGCCCAAATCCACGCCAAAACCGTAACGCATATCGTTTTCCTCCTTATTTTTCCACCGCCCGGGCAATTTCCGCTTCCGTTTCCGGAGTCGTCCATTTGCCGAACACCCGGGAATCCTTCGACGGAAGATATCCCATATCCTTGTATCCCAATTTCTTCAGCAGCGCCATACTTGGCACATTTTCCGGGTCAGTAAAGCTGATAAAATCCCACTGCGAATACTTTTCGTGCAGCAGCGTAATCAGTTCGCTCAGCGCTTCAAAAGCGAAACCTTTGCGATGATGTTTGTAAGAAAAGGTGTAGCCCAGGCTGATCGTTCCATCGGCAGGCATCACCACGATCTCGCCCACCATTTCGTCGGTACTTTTCAGCGCCACTGCCACGAAAAAGGGCGCATCTGTCGACACCACATCCGCTTTGCGCCGCGCAACCATTTCTGCGATTCCGGCGCAGTCTTTGGTCTGTCCACGCTGATACCGGGCGCAAATTTCATTGTTGCGGTAGTCAAACATTATTTCCGCATCTTTTGCGGCCACATTTCTCAGCCGCAGCCGCTGCGTTTCCAGAAAAGTCATAGACTGTCCTCATTTCGCACATTCTACTCCAAGTATATCGTTTTTAAGCCGGTTGTCAATCACGGCAACAAAAAAAGATGACCGGCTGAAAGCCGGTCATCCTCCTTTTCGGGGTTTACTGCAGACCCTGCTCGTAAGCCTCGATCATCTTTTTGACCATCTGGCCGCCGACGGAGCCGGCCTCACGAGAGGTCAGGTGGCCGTTGTAGCCATTCTGCAGGTTAACGCCGACTTCCTGGGCAGCCTGCATCTTGAAACGGTCCATAGCCTCACGAGCCTGAGGCACATTGATCTGGTTGTTGCTCTTCATAACGATTTCTCTCCTTTTTTGCTTCTTCGGAAATCCAACACTTTCCGAAGAAAGCATTTTCTTTCCGCACACATATTTTTGCCGAATCAGGCGCAAATATGATTGTTTCTTTTCGGAAAAAGTCGCAAAATTTGGAAAGCATCCGGATTCTGATCATAAAAAAGCACCCCGGAGTTCCCTCCGGGGCAGCTTTCATCATTTTAGGGGTTAAAGGGGTTAATGGGCCGTCTGGGTTCTCTGCGGATAATGGGCTGGATCGTGCCGTTGCTGAAGGGCCAGGGTTTCAGGCCGGCAGCAGCCTGCTCCAGCAGGGAGCTTGCAGTAAACAGCTCACTTACAGAATCGCTGATCTTTTCCAGCGGCGCAGGCGCATAACCTTCAAACGCCGTATAAGCGCTGATATCCGCCAATTCGGAAATGAAGGGATATTGCCGTCCGTGGAGGATCAGCGCCTCACCACGCTCCTTGTTCAGGCGTTGAAGCTCCGACACGGAAATCAATCTTCTTGTTGTGTGTTCCGCCGTACTGATGCTGCCGCACAGGGCGCTGATCTCATCCAGCAGCGTAAGCTCTCTGGAGGTCAGGAACACCCAGTTGTCGCAGTTGCCCTTGATGGTGTCAGCGTCCTCCTGATACTTTCCCCGCAGCTGATGCATACTTTGCGCCACCAGGAAGAAGCGCATATTTCTGCTTCTTGCGGCAGAGATCATTGCCGGCATATCCTGAATTTTAGGCATATTGCAGAATTCATCCAGCACAAAATTCACACGAATGGGCAGCTGCAGACTCGCTTCCTTCTGCGCTTCGGTAATCAAAACCTCATAGGCCTGCTTGATAAAGGTGGTGGCCAGGAAATGCTGTGTGGTCTTTTCGTCGGGAATAATCAGGTAAACAGCGGTCTTTTCCCGACCGATGCTGCGAAGGTCCACAGAGTTGGAGGAAAGCATTTTTGCCAGGCTCTTCTGCGTGTTGAAAATACGAATCATACTGTACAGCTCCGCGGAAATGCTATGCCGTGTTTTTTCCGGTGCCGTCAGCACATTTTTGTAGTTCAGGCCGCCAACAGAATCCTCTGTCATATACTTGGAGAGTGTCACCAAAGATTCCATCTGACCGCTGGAGCAAAGCACCGCCATGTTTTCCACATTTGCCTGCTTCTCGGTGCCACATTCCATCAGCAGAAGCAGATTTGCCAGCGCCAGCGAGGATGCCATTTCCACCCAGAAGGGCTCCATATTACCCTGGCGCTCCGCTTCGGATAGTGACATGACAAAGTCGTTAAGCATCGCCACCGCAATTTCCTGCTTGCCGGAATGATACAGTGAATAAGGAAGCGCCAACGGATTCCAGGAATCGCCATAACCAATATCACGGAAGTTCAGCACAACGGTCTTATAGCCCATTTCCCTGGCGAGACCGGAGGTCTTTGCATACAGCTCACCCTTAGGGTCTGTCACGACAAAGCTTTCGCCGGACTTGGCGAAGATATTGATCATCGGCATACAGAACAGCCGGGTCTTTTTCGAGCCGGTGGCGCCGAAGATCAGCGTATGGGTGTCCTTTCCGTCCACATAAACATCCTTGCCGTTGGAGATCAGCGGCAGACCGCCCACCGGGCAGCCGGGCTGCGACACATCGATATATGTAGAAGAATTTTTAATTTCCTCTGCCGTTGCCCAGCGGGTTTCCTGGCTGCGGCTTGTATATTGACTGTACTTATAGGTATCCATACTTATTCCTCCCCACGGTTGAAGCCGATCCGCCGTACCTTTTCGGAATCCTTAATGACTTTTTTAACATAATGGCTTTCCGGTGCAAAGGCGCTCAGATCCTGCGCACCAAGCAGCGTTTTCGACGGATCGTCTGCGCTGAAATGCTCATAAATGATATCCTGGCACAGCATCTTCAACGTCTTGAAACCGTCGAAATAGGGATTTTCTCTCATTTCGTCGATGGTTCTGATCAGCAGCTCCTTGCCGCTGTGGTCGATATGCAGATTGTATCCTTCCAGGGCCTTCTCCACGAAGGTGTATAGCTGCTCCGTCTCCGGCATAGTGAGGGTAACTTTCTCCAGCCGCAGATACATAGAAAGGAACGCCTCCAAATTATTCAGCTTTTCCTTTTCCAGCTCAGGCACGGAAAGCACAATGATCCACTGGTCGCTGTGGGCGGACAGATATTCCATAAAGCTGACAAAATACAGCTCGTCATAGTGCTTAACCCAGGCACCGATGTCAATGAGGATCGCACCGCCAAAGGATTCCCGGAATCCCTTTGCGGCCGCCAGCTCATCCTCCAGCCGCCGCAGTTCTTCAAAGGGTCTGTCCTTGGGAGTATAGCTGAGCAAAAACTCAAAGAATTTCACATCGCCGTAAAAATTGAACAAATTACCCTGCTCCGCCAAATATTCGGACATCAGAGACATCAGCTTGGTTCTGCCGATGCCGGAATTACCCACCCACAGCAGGTCGGGCAGCAGCCGGGGCAGTGTGCCGTAGTGATTGCGCACATTGTCGGACAGATTGTCCCACTTTTTGATCAGCGTCTTGAATTCTTCCGCACCGATCAATTGCATTATCTCATTATAATATTTATTCATTGCAATCCCTCCCATTATTTTCACCCATATATTATAGCACAAAAAGTAAAAACCGACAACTAATGGTCGAATCGCTTGTCATATTCTGCAAAGGCAGCAAAAAGCCTCCGAACCGAAATCCGGAGGCTTTTATTTGTAAGTAAATTACTTGCTCAGCGCTTCGTCGATCGCCTTAGCAGCGGTCTTGCCGGCGCCCATAGCGGAAATAACGGTAGCAGCGCCGGTAACAGCGTCACCGCCGGCATACACGCCATTGCGGGTGGTCAGGCCATCTTCGTTGACAACGATACCGCCCCAACGGGTAACTTCCAGGCCCTCCGTAGTAGACTTGATCAGGGGGTTGGGAGAAGTACCGATGGACATAACCACGGTGTCAACATCCAGAGTGAACTCGCTGCCGGGGATGACAACGGGACGGCGGCGGCCCTTCTCATCGGGCTCACCCAGCTCCATCTTCACGCAGGTCATACCGGTAACAAAGCCGTTCTTGGGATCGCGGGGATCCTCAGGATTGCGATAGCCCAGAATCTCAACGGGGTTGCACAGCAGCTGGAAGTCGATGCCTTCCTCCTGCGCATGCTCAACTTCCTCGCGACGAGCAGGCAGCTCTTCCATGGAGCGACGGTAAACGATGTAAACCTTCTCAGCACCCAGGCGCAGAGCAGTTCTTGCAGCGTCCATAGCAACGTTGCCGCCGCCGACAACTGCCACCTTGCCGCCCTTCATGATGGGGGTGTCGGGGTTGTCCTTGTAAGCCTTCATCAGGTTGCTTCTGGTCAGGAACTCGTTAGCGGAGTAAACGCCGCTCAGAGCCTCACCGGGGATGCCCATAAAGTTGGGCAAGCCAGCGCCGGAGCCAACGAACACAGCCTCAAAGCCCATGTCGAACAGCTCGTCGATGGTCAGGGTCTTGCCGATGACCACGTTGGTCTCGATCTTGACGCCCAGCTTCTTCAGGGTGTCAACTTCCTTGGCAACGATAGCCTTGGGCAGACGGAACTCGGGGATACCGTAAACCAGAACGCCACCTGCGGTGTGCAGAGCTTCGAAAACAGTAACCTCATAGCCCTTCTTGGCCAGGTCGCCAGCGCAGGTCAGGCCGGAGGGGCCGGAACCAACGATCGCCACTCTGTGGCCGTTGCTCTCGGGACGAACAGGCTCTTCGGTGCAGAAGGTGTTGTGCCAGTCAGCAACAAAGCGCTCCAGGCGGCCAATGCCGACGGATTCGCCCTTGATGCCGCGAACGCACTTGGACTCACACTGCGTCTCCTGGGGGCAGACACGGCCGCAAACTGCGGGCAGAGAGGAGGACTTGTTGATGATCTGGTAAGCACCCTCGAAGTCGCCTTCCTTGATCTTGCTGATGAACTCGGGGATATGTACCTTAACGGGGCAGCCGTCAACGCAAGGCATATTCTTGCAGTTCAGGCAGCGATTTGCTTCGTCGATTGCCATCTCCTCGGTGTAACCCAGGGCGACCTCTGCGAAGTTATGTGCACGCACCAGGGGATCCTGAGTGGGCATTTCATTTCTTTTAGGAGACATATTTGCCTTTGCCATTTTACTGTACCTCCTTCTTAAACAGGTTGCAGGTCTCTTCGTGCTTATGGCGCTCATAGCCGAAGTACATTCTGCCTCTGGACATTGCCTCGTCAAAGTCGACCTCGTAACCGTTGAAGTCAGGGCCGTCAACGCAAGCAAACTTGGTAACCTTCTTGCCGTCCACATTCAGGGTCAGACGGCAGCCGCCGCACATGCCGGTGCCATCGATCATGATGGGGTTCATGGAAACGGTGCAGGGAACGCCGAAGGGCTTAGCGGTAGCAACAACGAACTTCATCATGATCAGCGGTCCAATGGTGATGATCATATCGAACTTTTCGCCAGCTTCAAGCATTTCCTTCAGGGGCACAGTAACATTGCCGTGCTCGCCGTAGGAACCGTCGTCGGTCATAACGCGCAGAGTATCGGAGCAAGCCTTAAACTCGTCCTCCAGGATCAGCAGGTCCTTGTTACGGAAACCGATGATGCTGGTAACCTCAGCGCCCATCTCGTGCAGAGCCTCAGCGATGGGCATTGCGATAGCGCAGCCAACGCCGCCGCCAACGATGCAGACCTTCTTCAGACCGTCCAGATGGGTAGCAACGCCCAGAGGACCAACGAAGTCCTCAATGTAGTCGCCCTCATTCTTGTGGGACAGCTTCTCAGTGGTGGCGCCAACGATCTGGAAGATGATCTTCACAGCGCCGGTTTCCTTGTTGACACCTGCAACAGTCAGGGGGATGCGCTCACCGGCCTCATCCACTCTCAGGATGATGAACTGACCGGGGCGAGCCTTGTTTGCCACGAGAGGAGCTTCGATCTGAAGCTGTACAACCGTGGGGTTCAAAACTTTTTTCTCTAAAATTTTGTACATACTGTGCCTCCATAATTTATTTTAAATTTTGCTTATTTCGTTTCAAAGGGACAGCCGCCATTTTTCCGAGCGCTTCACGATAATGCCGGAAGCAATACCGATCACCGTGCCGGCCACCGTTCCGCTGACCAGCAAAAACGGCAGATAGTAAGCGACCTGCGCCGTCTGCGTCCACAGACACGCAGCAATGATCTGACCGATGTTGTGCAGCAATCCGCCCACAATGCTGACCGTGATGCAGGAAAACCAACCCGTTTTCTTCAGGATGATCATTCCTGCCAGGCTCAGCACCGCACCGGCGATGCTGAAGGTCAAGGTCTGCATATTTCCAAACAGCAATGAGGTCAGGAAAATGCGGATAATGCTGACGATCGAGGTCTCTTTCCAGCCCACCCGGTACAGCAGAAATACCATAACCAGGTTGGGAAGACCTACTTTAATGCCGGGCAATGCAGCCAGCGGCGGAATTTGGCTTTCCACAAAGGAAAGGATCATTGCAAGGGCGATTGCCAAACCCAAAAAGGCAATTTTCTTCGCTTTCACAAGATTCTCCTTTCCCTTAGCTCACCAGCTCCACTTCACCTTCTTCGGCGCTGAACACCGTAACGGTGAGCCGATTGGGAAGGCAAGTAATGGTTTCGCCGCTCTGATCCACCTTTCCCTGCTTCACGCAAAGATGATCGGGGCAGTTGGCAGATACGAGGTACGCCTTGCCATTTTCAATCCGCAAAACATTGGTTCCGCCATTGAGGGAATACTCGCCGTCTTGCGACAGGCTGTACTTGGCTACCTCATTGCCATTGATGCGGACGATCACATAGTCGCCAGTCTTCTTGGTCAGGCCAAGCACCGCAATTGTGATGGCGATCACCGCAACAATAATGCCGATGAGGATAAAGTCTTCTTTCTTCATCAGAACTTAAAGTTCAGAGCCAGCAGAGCCAGCACCATCATACCTGCGGTCAGCAGAGCGATGGGCAGGCCACGGAAGGTGGGAGGAATGGCTTCCTCGTCAACCTCAGTGTCCTTCAGTCTTGCAAAGACGGTCATCGTCAGCATAAAGCCGATGCCGATGGCAGCGCTGTTGATCAGTGCGGCAACCAGGGTCTCCTGGTGGGTGTTGTGGATACACAGACCCAGCACAGCGCCGTTGATGGCGAACTTGACGAAATCAGTCTTGCAGTAGTTGTCCAGGATGTTCTTGGCGATCAGATGAATGATCTCAACAACAATCAGCACCACCAGCACAAACACCATAGTCTGCAGATAGGAAACTTCCTGCAGCAGATACTTGTTCAGGGGCCAGGTGATCAGGGTGGAGATCACCATAACCAGGGTGGTACCCAGACCCAGGGTCAGGGACTTCTTGGAGGAGCGCTCATTTTCCAGCACAGCGCCGGTACCCAAAAACTCCAGCAGCGCAATGTTGTTGGAGAGGATGCCAGCCAGAATGACGCCGAGAATAACTTTCCAATCCATAATCAGTTCTCCTCCTCTTCATCCAAATGGTGATGCAGCTTGGTGATCTTGTTGATAACAGCCATTACGATGGCCAGCACCAGGTAGCCGCCGAATGCGCCTGCGATTGCGGAGATCTTGTAGTCCTGCATGAACTCGATGGGCTTGCCCCAGAAGGTAGCAGCGCCGAAGAATTCACGGATCAGTGCGCAGACCACCATAACCACAGTGAAGAAAATGCCGGTGACCAAAGCGGTCTTGATGGAGGTAGCTTCGCCATTGTGGTCAGCCACCTCTTCAGCGTCACGGTAAACAACAGCGCTGACAGACAGCGTTGCCAGGTGCACGCCCAGCATATCCACCACTTCACCGAAGTGGGCCTGCATAATCATAGAAATCAGGGAAACGAAGCCGGTGATGATCATCAGGTAAGCCGGCAACTTAGCATAGTTGGGGATGATCTTGTGCAGAGCGGAGATCACGATGGAGCTCAGCAGCATTGCCACCAGCACAGCAGCACCCATACCCAGAGCGGCACGAATGTCACCGGAGGAGGCCATTACGAAGCCGGCACCCAGCACCAGCAGTGCGGAAGGAGTGCCCTTCAGCAGATAAGAAGTTTTTGTGCCCTTATTCATTACTGTGCGTCTCCTTTCAAAGCGGTGAATGCAGCAAATGCATCGGCAGTTGCCAGCTTAACAGCGGTAGAAGAAATGGTAGCGCCGGAAACCAGCACATCGTCGGTCAGCGTGTCAGCGGTGATGCCTACGAACTTGCCTTCATATGCATTGTAAGCATCGCTGGCGCTGTCGCCATAGCCCTGACCGTAGACGGGCATATACTCAATGCCGTGGCCGAACAGGAATGCCTTTACATCTTGGGTCACGATGGCGCCGTTTTCATCCAGCACCGTCAGAATTGCCATTGTGCTGTCCTCATAGGTGATGGGGCTGGAGTAGAATGCATAGTAGTTGTTGCCGCCGGAAACGAAGGTGGAAGCGTAGACCACATTGCCGAAGGTGGGAACTGCCACGGGGGTAGTCACAGCGTCAGCATACTTGATCAGGATCATCTTCTCAGCAGCCTCGGTAAAGTCAACGGTTTCGGTTGCAGCCAAAGCCTCGGTAACAACAGCTTCGTTGGCAGCCGTTACATCAGCGCCGGTGGTATCGTAAACCTTGCATACGCCGGAAGCATTTATGATAGCCAGCACCTTGGTCTCACCGCTGTTGACGATGAATGCGTAGCCGGAGGCGTTCAGAGCCTTATAGCCGGCGAAGATGTTGCCGCTGCCGGCAATTTCCTCAGCCTTCAGCAGGCCAGCGCCGGACAGACCGGTGTGCAGGGTGGGGATCATCTCAGCCAGGATCTGCTCGTCGGGCTTGACACCGGCGGAAATCAGATCGTTGGTGGTCAGAACACCCATAGCAGCAGCGATGGACTCCTTAAATGCGGTGGAGGAGAAAGTGGAGCCGGAAACCGTACCCACATCTGCCAACGCAGAATCCTGACCGATATAGGTACTCAGGTAGTTGGGATCCTTTGCACGGAAGTCGAAGCTTTCGGTATCATTGTAGGCGTTGATCTCAACACCGGCGATCTTGCCGTCAGCCGCAATACCCAGGGTAATTTCCATAGGAGCGGTGGAGTAGGAAGATTCAGCGGTGCAGATGATTGCAAAGCCCAGGCCGGAAGTTTCCTTGTAAACGTTGGTAACGGAAGCAGGAACCTCCGTCAGAGTTGCGGTAATGTCCTCATAACCGGTGCCGCCGGTGAGAACTGCATTCAGGCGGTCATTGGCAGCGCCGGCGCTGTTCTTCTCGATGATAGGGCCGGTGTAGAGGTTCAGTGCGTACATTGCGCCGCCGAACACGGCAACGATCAGCACAAGAATCACAAATGTCTTCAGAAGTTTCATTACTTGATACCTCCCAAAGTCTTTTTCTTGGTCCAGGTGGAGATGAAGGGGGTCAGCAGGTTCATAGTCAGGATGGCGATGGAAACGCCTTCGGGGAAGCTGCCGAACTTACGGATTGCAAAGGTCAGCAGACCTGCGCCAATGCAGAAGACCACACGGCCAGCGCCGGTGTTGGGAGTGGTAACATAGTCAGTTGCCATAAAGATGGCACCCAGCAGCACACCGCCTGCCAGCACGTGCTGTGCAGCGTAGGCTGCATTGAAACCGTCCAGCAGGAAGAAGCAAGCAAACACGGTTGCAACGAAGGCTGCGGGAACGTACCACTTGATGACCTTGCGGGCAACCAGATAAACATAGCCCAGCAGCAGTGCGATGCCGCAGGTCTCACCGATGGTGCCGCCGTGAGCGCCAACCAGCAGCTGCAGCAGAGTGGGAGCTGCCTGCGCAGCCTCGATGCCGCCATTCAGGGATGCCAGAGGAGTGGCACCGGCAGCGATCTCGGGAACAGCCTGACCCAGGAAGCCCAGGTCAAACAGCGGTGCAATCTGAACTGCAGCGCCGACAGCGCCGAAGGTCAGCAGCATAAACACACGGGAAGCGATGGCGGGGTTGACAATGTTCTTGCCCAGGCCGCCGAAGAAGCCCTTAACAACAACGATCGCAAACACAGAGCCCACAACGCACTGCCACAGCGGCACATTGATGCTCAGGTTCAGGCCCAGCAGCAAGCCGGTAACAACTGCGGAGAAGTCGCCAATGGTCTGCTTCTTGCCAACGCAGAGGTTGAAGATTGCTTCTGCAGCCACAGCGCTGATCACGCAGGTCAGCACGACCCACAGAGCGTTCAGGCCGAAGAAGATGATGCCGGCAGCAGTTGCAGGCAGCAGGGCGATGGCCACATCCAGCATAATCTTGCTGGTGAAGGAGCCCTTCTGGTGAATATGAGGTGTGGAGGAGATATGTAACTTAGCCATTGATATTTGCCTCCTTCTTTTCTTTCTGTTCTGCAGCGTACTTCTTCAGGAAAGCCTTGGCTTCCCAGTTGATCTGCAGCAGAGGACGGCTTGCGGGGCAGACATAAGAGCAGCAAGCGCAGTCAACGCACTGGCGAACGCCGGTGTCAATCAGTGCTTCCGCACGAGCGTCAACATTCTTGATCTTCAGTGCACGGTCAACCTCAGCAACAGAGATCCGGACGGGGCACTTTTCCACGCAGCGGCCGCAGTTGATGCAAGCGGTGGGCTCGCACAGCTGAGCGGTTTTCTCGTCAAAGACCAGCACAGCATTGGAAACCTTGACCATAGGATCGTCCACGCTGTAAATTGCAGTACCGTTCATAGGACCGCCCACGATCACCTTGCCGGGCTCAGCCTTCAGGCCGGTGACCTTCAGCAGCTCGCTGATGCGGGTACCGATGGGAGCGATCAGGTTCATGGGCTGTGCAACAGCAGGGCCGTCCACAGTAACGATTCTCTCAACCAGCGGCATGCCGGTGTTCAGGTAGTTTGCCATCAGTGCCAGAGAGGAAACATTGATGATCAGTGCGCCAAAGGAGGGGAAACGGCGACCGGCAACAGCAACTCTGCCGGTAGCGTTGTACAGCATAACCTGCTTTGCGCCCTGAGGATAAATGGTCTTCAGCTTGTGCACCACCACGTAATCCTTGCCAGCGAAGGTCTTTTCCAAAACCTCGATGGCATCGGGCTTGTTGGTCTCGATGCAGATCTTGAAGGTAGCGTTGCCCAGGTACTCGCCCATATAGGTGCGCAGGTACTCGATGCCATCGGCGATCCACTCGGGATGTGCCAGCATCATTCTGTGGTCACTGGTGATGTAGGGCTCGCACTCGGCTGCGTTGATCAGCACGGTGTCCACCTTGTAATCGGGGTTGGTAGCCTCATTGAACTTTGCCCAGGTGGGGAAAGCCGCGCCGCCCAAACCTACGATACCGCCATCGCGGACAGCCTGCAGGAAGCTGGCGCAATCGGTGATCTCAGGCTTCTGAACGGTCTCGGAAACCTCCATCTTGCCGTCGCTTTCGATGCGGATAAAGGTGGTGCCCTTGCCGTTGGCAGTAGGCATCGTTGCAATCTCGGCAACCGTACCGGAAACAGTTGCGTGAACGGGAGATGAGAATCTACCCTCTTCTCTTGCGATCAGCTGGCCGACCTTAACATAGTCGCCCACATTAACGATGGGTTCTGCATCGTGGCCGGAGTGCATATTCATCGGCAGAATAACTTCTGCGGGGATTGCAATGCGCTGGGGGACACATGCTGCGGTGTTTTTGTTGTGAGGCACGTGCAAAGACGAAATATCTTTTCTCAAAACCTTTTTCCTCCCATTTGTTTTCTTTATATAAATTTTATTTGTTTTCAAAATCAGGGGGTCATTTCTTGACCAAATTTTCAATACCCGGCGTGGCGTACTGGGTGCCGTCGGCAGTGATCCACAGAACTTCCACGTTTCCGATTTTCTGCACCAGCTCCAGGCCATCCTCATAGGGCATTGCAAACAAGGCGGTGGAAAGTGCGTCAGCCAAACCGCTGTCCGGGGTGATGATGCTTACAGAACTGAAAAAGTCCGCCGGCATCAGGGTGTCCTTGTCGATGATGTGGTGATATTGCTTGCCGTCAACAGAAAAGAACCGTTCGTAATTTCCCGATGTGACACAAGAGGTGTCTGCCAGCATCAGCGTTTTCACATAAGTTTCCGGGTTTTCGGGATTTTTGATGCCCGTTGCCCAGCTTGTTCCGTCAGTTTTGTGACCCACAATGCGGATATTGCCGCCGATGTTCAGCACATAGCTTTCCGCGCCAACAGAGCGCAGGTACTGCACCGCCTTTTCGGTGGCATAGCCCTTGCCCAGTGCGCCAACATCGATGGACGCCTTGGGGTCCGTAATCCGGACGGTCAAATTTTCTTTGTCGATCTCCAGGGTGGAGATGTCGGTATGCAGCCGAGCTTCATTCAGCTCGTCCTGCGTGGGAATGCGTGCGTTTGCAGGATTATTTCCTGCCTGCTCCCGGCAATCGTGCCAAATCGAGAGCACCGAGCCCATCATAATATTCATTTCTCCGCCGGTGAGCGTGTACAGCTCCTGGGCGTACAGCAGAAAATCGATAAGTTTTTCATCCACTTTCATTGCTTCGCCGCCGGCATTGAGATTCAATGTGCGCAGATTTGTGACACCGGAATGCTCGTAGTAGATATCAAACAGCTTGTGGTACTGCAAAAGGATATCGGAAGCACCCTTACAGCGCTCTTCAAACGCCTCCTGAGAGTCGCCGGCATAGCTGTAAATGTACGAAACGGTGTCAAAAAAGTCAAAGTATACCATTCCCTTGGGCTCTGCGGAAACAGCCTTATCGGCAATTTTAGGGCAACCCGCCAAAATGGCGAGAAGCCCTAAAATCACGACTAGGGAAAGTAAAAGTTTGAATAATTTCAATCTTCTTACTCCCAAAAAATTATAGAATTAGCGAGCGTTGGTAGCAGCCTGAGCAACAACAGCGCAGATGCCGGTGATCTGCATGGTGCAGCCGGCAGCCAGCAGAGTCTCATCAACAGAGATCTGGTGAGCGTTGACTTCCTTGGTCTCCATAGCAGCGATCTCAGCGCCGGTCATGCCGACAACGTGGTTGGAGAAAGCAGCAGACTGGATGTACCACTCCTTAACGGTGCCGCCCTCAACATTGGGCTGACCGAAAGCAGCCATATTGTACTCTTCCTTCAGCTCACGCTTGGTAGCCTTGAAGGTAGCAGAAACGATGTTGCCCTCAGTGTCAACATTGACGTTGGGCTGGATAGCGTCGTTCAGGGTAGCAATGACCTTGCCGCCGGCAACAACGGTAGCAGCGAAGTCGGAGTACATCTTGATAACGCCCTCAGCCTCTGCGGTAGCAGCGGTGGAATCAGCAGCGGTGGTCTTAGCAGCAACGCCCAGAGTGAAGGTCTCAGCAGTCTTAAAGGTCATGCCCTGCTCGTCCTTGCAAGCCTTCTCAACAGCAGCCATGAAATCGCCGATCTGGATGGTGCAGCCTGCGGTCAGCAGTGCCTCGTCAACAGCGATGTGGTGGCCATTGACTTCCTGGGTCTGCAGAGCAGCAACTTCAGCGCCGGTCTTGCCAACAACGTAGGTCTCAAAAGCCTTAGCCTGAGCATCCCACTCCAGGACCTTGCCGTCGCCGTTGTTGTCGGGAGAGTAGGGGCTAGCAGCCATGCCGTAGCGGTCGCCCAGTTCCATCTTGGTCTCGAAGGTCTTGGCAACTTCGGTAGCGAAGTCAGCGGTCAGGTCAAACTTGTTCTGAGCAACGTCGATGCGAGCAGCAACGATCTTGCCGTCCTTGTCGGTAACGACAGTAGCGACGGTAGCGTCAACCTGTGCCAGACCGGTCTTGGAGCTGGCAGTGCTGACAACGATGCCCATGCCCAGCTTGTACTCAGCTTCAACGGGTGCGGGATCAGTGGGAGCTTCGGTAGCGCCGGTGGTGGGGTTGTTGGTTGCGGGTGCGCAAGCGACGACAGACAGCATCAGGCAAACGCACAGCAGGATAGCGAAAAGTTTTTTCATTTTTCTTGTCCTTCCTTGTTTTGAAATATTGTATGTAAGTCATCTCGTGTAGCTAATCTGTAATCCCAACCGCAGCGGTTTGAATCACAGATTAGCCGCAAGAGACCCCTACATATCCACCTGAAATCATAGCACAAGACATATGTTTTGTCAATGACATTTTCCGCTTCTTGGTATGTCTTTCAGGCTTTTTTGTGCATAAATATCCACAAACCTCCGGCCGGATGGCCGAAGGTCTTGTTTTCTCTTTGCGTTTTTGCTCAATCTTCAAAATCTTCCGCAATGGCCTGGGCCATTCTGTAATCTGCCGGGGTGGTGATCTTGATGTTGGAAACCGCACCCTGCACCAAATACACCGGCAGCCCCCGCATCGTGTAGATCTTTGTTGCTTCCGTCAGGGTCTTGCGCTCCTCCTCAGTCAGGGAGTTATACACCGCCTTTAGCTGGCTGACCCGGAAGGTCTGAGGGCACTGGCCCAGGAACATCGTCGCCCGATCGGGCACATTGCTGATGGTCTTTCCGTCATCGGACACCACGATGGTGTCAATCGCCGGCGAAACCGTATTCACCGCGCCGTACTGATAAACGGCCGCAATATTCTCCTCCAGCATACGCTGCGTGAAGAAAGGACGCACGCCATCGTGGGTCAGCACGATATGCTCGTCGGATACACCGTAATCCTCCTCGATCGCATTCAGCAGCCGCAGCATCGTATCCGTCCGGTCCACACCGCCGGTGATCACTTTTACCCGCTCTTTTCCTTCGGGCAAATGCTGCTCCAGCAGCTCATTTGTATACTCGACCCAATCAGCGTGGACGCCTACGATCACCGCATCGATCTTTTCGCACATCAGATACCGCGCAATCGTGTGGATCAAAATTGGTTTATCCCCAAGGGGCAGAAATTGCTTGGGCATGCTGGAAAGGTTCATCCGTGTTCCGGTGCCACCGGCCAAAATCGCTCCAAAAATCATATTCTTTCTATCCTTTCTCTCATTCAAGACACAGCTTCGCAATCTTCCGGCTTACCAAAGCGGTAGCCTCGCCGGTCTCGCAGCCACCCAGCGCCTCATAATGGGCTGCGCAAGCCGCAGCATAGTTTTCTTCGTCAAACGTCAAAATATTTTTCTCCAGCTGGTCATTGTTAACCGCCTGGGGATAGGGCCACTGGGACACAGGTGTGTACACCTGAGTCGTAGCCACATAATGCTCCAGATCCGTCGCAAACAGGAAGCAGGGCTTTCCCGTCAGCATATAATCCCATAGCGAGGAGGAAAAATCATTGATCATCGCATCGGCAGCCAGCAGCAGCTCCTGCATATCCTCATAATCCGTAAGATCCAGGCTCCCCTGGTCCACCACATTCTGCCGGTTGACCACATTGGGATGATACCGCACCGCAAAGCGCCATTTTCCGCCGAAGCGCTGCTCCATCGCCCTGACCACCCGGGCGCTGTCCACGCCATAGGAGATGGCTACAGAATCCCGGAAGTAATTGTCATCCACCTTTCGGTAGGTGGGCGCGAACAGAATCAGCTTCTCGTCATCGGCAAGGCCGATCTTTTCCCGCACCTGCCGACGCAGCACTTCGTCCGGATGGAGCATAATGTCATTTCTGGGCATACCGACACCCCAAAAGACTTCCTTGGGGATGATCAGCGCCCGGGAAAACTCCTCCGTAAACCGGCTGCAGGTGGACAAGAACAGGCTGGTCTGCTTGCTCTGCAGCTTCAGATCCGCCCGGAAAATTCTGCTGTTGCTGTACATATCAGTGCCGCACTTTTTGTAAGCCGCACCGCCGTGCCAGGTGTTGATGACAAATTGCTTTTTCTTCAGCGGCAAATAGGAGTAGCCGCCACTGTTGGTCACGAACACCTTGCTGGTCATCGCCTTGATGAAATATTGCAGCGAGTTGAACTTGACCACCGTAAAGCCACTCTGCCGCAGATGGTCATACGCCTCCGGGTGCTTGACAGATATTACGATTTCCAGCGCATCACCGTAGTTTTCCATCAAATACTGCGCCACATACTTGGGATTGCCGGCAAACTTGTGGGAAAGATTATTGATGAGAAATACCCGGTTTTTCTTCACCTTCAGCAGCCACAAAGGGGTCAAAAGGGCACGAATAACCAGCTTTTTCACATAGCGCTTCAATTCGTCCATATTCTTTCCCCTTTCCCGGTATGCGCAAAAGCGCATAATCCGCCATTTTTCTCATCATAGCACACGCAAGCGTAAATAGCAAGGAGGAAAAGCCTGCGCCCCCGGAGAGACCTCCCCGGGGGCGCTTTTTCTTGTTTTCGATCACTTAACCGTCAGCTTGACCTTGTTGGTGTAGACGGTATTGCCACCGGAATCCTTGATGCGGCAGCGATAGTAGTTGCCGTTGTGGGATGTCTTTCCGGTGAAGGTGAATGTAGCCCTGGTTGCGGAGCTGGAGGAGCAGTTCTTCCAGGTCTTGCCGCCGTCGGTGGAGCACTGCCACTGATAAACCTTGCTTGCGCCGGTGGCTTCCACAGTCAGCTTCACGGTCTTGCCCTTGGTCACCGTCTTGTTGACCGGCTGCTTGGTAACGCCCAGCACATACAGACGGACAGCGTCGGTATAAACCACATTGCCCTTGGAGTCGGTAATCTTGCAGCGATAGTAGTTGCTGCTGTGGCTGGTCTTGGCGGTGAAGGTAAAGGTTGCCTTCGTTGCGGTGCTGGAGGAGCAGTTCTTCCAGGTCTTGCCGTCAGAAGAGCTCTGCCACTGATATGTCTTGCCTGCGCCGGTGGCTTCCACAGTAAACTTGACCTTCTCGCCTGCTTCTACCTTCTGGGTCTTGGGCTGAGAAGTGATGCCCAATACATACAGACGGGCAGCGCCGGTATAGGTGACTTCACCAGCCGCATTGGTGATCTTGCAGCGGTAGTAGTTGCTGCTGTGGCTGGTCTTGGCAGTAAAGCTGAAGGTAGCCTTCTTTGAAGTGCTGGAGGTGCAATCCTTCCAGGTCTTGCCGTTGTTGGAGGACTGCCACTGATATTTCAGGCCATCGCCGGTGGCCTTCACAGTAAACTTAGCGGTAGCGCCGGCCTTGACATAGGCCTTGGCAGGCTGCTTGGTGATGACGGTGGGCACAACGATAATATCGTCAAACTTTTCCGGCTGCTCGCCAACACTGTAACGGGTGTTGCCGGTCAGCAGTGCCTTGCCGTCCACAATCTGAACACCATACTTAACGCCGTACTTATCATAAGACTTCACACGGTAGTAGCCATCCATACCGCTCTGGTAGATATTGCCGCCGTACTCAATGGTATCGGGCCACGCTTCGCCTACCAGGTCCGCAGTGGTCATACCCTCAGGCAGCACCTCATACAGGTACTCGTAAGTAACATTTTCATAATACACATCATAGGTGTCCGTGCCGGTCTTGATGTAGCCGGCATAGTATCTGGAGCGCAAAGCGCCGCCCCAGCCACCGATAAAGAAGGCATTGTAAACATTGGCCTCGGGATCATAAAAGACCGAGCCGCCGTAATTTTCGTAACCACGGATCTTTGCCAACAACGCATCAGACAGCACGCAGTATTTGGCAGCCTCTGCCTCATACTCTGCAGCAGGTACCGGCACAATGGGAGGCTCGTCGGTACTGTAATCCCAGTCCACAAATTTCCGGTTAACCTGGCAAATCACATACCAATCGACGGACTCATAGAACATATCGCAGTAATCCACCGCGTCAGCCAGCTTCATAGACATCGGGTCCGCCACGTTGGCTGCGCCGACAGGCATCGCACACAATGCAGCCAGGCTGGCCACAATCAGAATCATCGCTAACAGTTTCTTCATACAAAATGTTTCCTTTCCGCTTATCGCGATTTTAGCCTTTGCTGATTTTATTTTATCACACCAGTCGGGATTGTCAATAATTGGTTTGCTGCCTATAAGAAAAGCCGGAGGCAAATTGCCTCCGGTCATTTCATTTCTTCCATTACTTTTCCGCAGCAGCGGGGAATCACCTGCCCGGCCTTGACCTCCAAAACCTTGCGGCAAATAGGGCAATATACGGTGCAGTCCTTTTCCGCCCGCACCACCGGGATCAGTCCGTCTTTCAGTTCCATTTTCTTACCTCTTTGCGAAAGGGGACGGTTTGCCCGTCCCCTGTTGATTTTTTAGTCATTTCTTTCGCTTTCCGCTTTTACGACCTTGCCATCATTGGCATTGATCTCGTAGTCATATTCCTTTTCCCGGGTCTCAAAGCTGACCTCCCATACGGGTCCGCCACGCTCCTTGTCCAGCTCAGCCTCCAACTCAGCAACCTCATCCTTCGTCAGGCCAGCGGCCTTCAGGGCGATCTCAATTGCCTGCTCTTTGGTAACAGTGGGCTTTACTGGCTCCGTAGCAACGGGCTTCTCGTTTTCCTTCTCGGTCTCAGCCTTCGTTACGGTGCCGTCATTGGCATGGATGTCATAGTCATATTCCTTTTCCCGGGTCTCAAAGCTGACCTCCCATACAGGAACACTACGCTCCTTGTCCAGCTCACCCTCCAACTCAGTAACCTCAGCCTTGGTCAGGCCGGCGGCCTTCAGGGCGATCTCAATGGCCTGCTCTTTGGTAACGGTGGGCTTTGCAGGCTCGGTTGCGGCAGGCTTGGTGACCGGACGGGTCTCCTGCACAGCAGGATACTCCTCTTCCTTCTCGGTCTCCACCTTTACCACGGTGCCGTCATAAGCGTGGATATCGTAGTCATATTCCTTTTCCCGGGTCTCAAAGCTGACCTCCCAATAAAGGCCATTGCGCTCTTTGTCCAGCTCAGCCTCCAGGTCGGTAACCTCCGCCTTGGTCAGGCCGGCGGCCTGCAGAGCAATCTCAACAGCACGCTCTTTGGAGATGGGCTGCTGAGGCGCCGCCTGGGTTTCCTCAGGCTTGGTTTCCGGTATGGTCGGCTGGGTGGGAGGCACAGTTTCCTGCACGGCAGGCTGCTTCTCTTCTTCAATTTCTACCTTCTCAACCGTTCCGTTTGCCGCCTGAACATTGTAGGAATATTCCTTGCCCTGGGTCTTGATTTCTACTTCCCAAACCAATTGAGCCTGCTCCTGATCCAGCTCTGCTTCCACCTCGGTCACGGTGTCCTTGCTGACACCGGCCTCTTGCAGAGCGATCTCGATGGCCTGCTCTTTGTTAACTGTCTGATTATTCTGCGCAACCGGGGTCTCCGGCTGTGCCTGTGTCGGCTGAGTCGCAGCCGTTGTGGGTGTGTTATGCTTTTCGGGTGTTGCTAATTCGCCGCAGGCAGAAAGAGCAACGATCAACGAAAGCACTAGAATAGTCGCTAGGGTCTTTTTCATTGTCAGTTTCCTCCTGTGTTTTGTTTTATAAAAATAAAGGGGAGCATGCCGCCCCCCTTTTGTTGCTTACTTGAAGTAACGCTCCAGCAGGCCCTGCAGAGCCTTGCCGTGTCGGGCCTCATCGCGCGCCATCTCGTGGACGGTATCGTGGATGGCATCCAGGCCATTCTTCTTCGCGCAGGCAGCCAGGTCAAACTTGCCGGCAGTTGCGCCGAACTCGCAGTCAACACGCCAAGCCAGGTTAGCCTTGGTGGTAGCCTTCATATTGGGCTCCAGGTCCCCGCCCAGCAGCTCTGCGAACTTAGCAGCGTGCCCAGCCTCTTCCCAGGCAGCCTTTTCCCAGTACAGACCGATTTCGGGGTAACCCTCACGGTGTGCGATGCGGGCCATGCACAGATACATACCCACCTCGCTGCACTCACCGGTAAAGTTAGCCAGCAGCTGCTCGAAGATGTACTTCTTATCCTCTTCGCTGATGTCGGGGTTGTTCTTCACGGTCTTGGCATAGATGCCGTACTCGTGCTCGGCAGCCAGCTTATTGGTCTCCATCACCTTGAACTTGGAGCCGGGAACCTTACAGATGGGGCAGACAAAGCCTTCGGGCATTGCTTCTGCTTCGTGGACATAACCGCAAACGGGGCAAACAAACTTCTTCATAATAATTTCCTCCAAAATGAATTGTATTTAAATTTTATTTAAGCTTCTTCTTCAAACTGGTCAGGGCCGACGCCGCAGAGGGGGCACTCGTAATCTTCGGGCAGCTCTTCGCCCTCATAGACGTAACCGCAAACTGTGCAAACGAACTTTTTCACGCTGTTTCCTCCTTGTGAATACATTGATTACATTTTCCTGTGAATGTGAGTTGGCAGGATTCCACCTGCCCGGTGCCGGCTACGCTTTGGCTCAGTTCCTGAGGAACTGCGACCTGGGGCAGATCCAGCACACCGCTGCAATTGGTACAAATAAAGTGGACATGAGGATTGGTGTTTCCATCGAACCGCTCAATGCCATTGACTGTTCCCACGCTGATGATCTCTCCCCGTTCCTTAAACCAGGCCAGGTTGCGATACACCGTCGCCAGTGAGATGTCTGAATGTTCCGCCTTTAGCTGTTCGTAGACCCATTCTGCTGACGGATGCACATCCGTATTACGCAGGCAGTTCAGGATCGCGTTGCGCTTGCGGAAATGCTTTGCCGTAGCTTCCATAGGCACCTCCTATTTGCGAATGATTATCATTTACATCCATACTGTATCACAGCCAAATTTATTTGTCAACACTTTTTTGAAAATTTTTCTAAAAAATTTTACGGACACTTGTAGGGGCGGCAATCTGCGGTGGGAGTAAACCCCCGCCCTACAATCGCTCTTTCAGGGTTGCCGTAGGGCGGGGCCTTGGTCCCGCCGTTTTGCAGGTGCTTTCCGCACCCTTGGCCCCCTCTGTGAGGGGGCTGGATTTTATCCTAACGCAGCCGTTACCAAAATCGGCACATTATCCCGATAAATCTCTTCAAACTGGCTCAGTGGCAGCGGATTGATCCCCTCGCCCACCTCGATCGTGTACCCCGGCTTGCGGTAATACTGAATAAACCAATCCTTGTACCCGGCAAAAGCAGATTCATAGGGCGTATCATCCAGGGCATAGCCGCTTAAGTTTGCCAGCCGCTCTCCCAGCTCCCGGGCACCGGGCACAAATACATCCTCAAACTGCCAATAGATCACCTTGCCCTGGGTATGGTACGCCAGCACCAGCGCCGGATCTACCGCCTCCGTATATTCCACCATTGCCCGGCTTTCCGGCTGGGTCAGCGGCGCGCGCCCCACGAAATCCCGAGGCGCAGGGCGGTCAAAGCCCTGTGAAAATTTAATTTCCCTTGCCTGCAGCCACCCGGCAGGATACTGCAGATTTAGGTCCACCCCCAGCAGATTAGCCTTCCAGCCATCCGGGAACGGAATATTGGGGAAAGCCTGAGCGATCGCCACCGCTGTTTCGTATGCCACCTGCCCCGGCTGCAATGCCCCGGTCACCAGATCCACCCCGTCGGGATTCACCATCGGCACCGTGTATATGCTCACCTGCTGGGCAAGCCCGGCCCCATCCACGCCACCGATCTGACCGCCGGTTTGGATAGCCACCGCCAGATCCTCCACAAATTTCAGGATCACCGGCGCTGTGATCCACTCATTGGCGTGAAACGCCGCCGCATACAGCACCTTGCGTGGGCCATTGCCGATGACCAGCGACCGGATAGGCCGGTCAAAAGCAGTGGTTGCCAGCAGCTCCGACCGGCAAAAGGGATAGACCCTTGTCAGCTCCAAAATGGTTTCGTCGCAAAGCTGCGCCGTCATTGGTACATCCGTTCTTACAATGGACATAAAAATCACCTCCGGACATTTTATGCACCGGAGGTGACGATTTTCACTTAAGTGTTCTGCTCCAGCCAAATCAGCAGCACCGCAATATCCGCAGGGCTGACGCCGGAAATGCGGCCTGCCTGACCGATGGATACCGGGCGAATTTCGCTGAGCTTCTGCCGCGCCCCCAGCCGCAGACCGGCAATGGCGTCGTAGTCCATATTTTCCGGCAGCAGACGCTCTTCCTCTTTCTTGAAATCCTCCACCTGCTTGCTTTGCCGCAGCAGATAGCCGGCATATTTGATCTGGATTTCCACAGCCTGGGTCACACTGTCAGGAAGCGCCGGCCTTTCTGAATCGAAGGGCGCAATGTCCGTATAGGTCACCTGGGGTCTGCGCAGCAGATCCGCAAAGCGTGCCGAATTGGCCACCGGGGCGGAATTTCTGCTGGCCAGCATTGCGTTTAATTCTGCAGAAGCCGGTACACCGCTGCTTTCCAGCCGCTGGATCTCCCGGCGGACAGCTTCGTACTTTTCTTCCACTTGTCCCAAGCGCTCAGGGCTTACCAACCCTACCTGCGCGCCGATATGGGTCAGCCGCTGGTCCGCATTGTCCTGCCGATGCAGCAGCCGGTATTCGGAACGGCTGGTCATAATCCGATAGGGCTCTTCTGTGCCCTTGGTTACCAGATCGTCGATCAGCGTGCCGATATAGCTGGTATCCCGGGTCAGGATCAAAGGCCCTTTGCCTTGCAGCTTCAGCGCTGCATTGACGCCTGCCACCAGGCCCTGGGCAGCAGCCTCCTCATAGCCGGAGGTGCCGTTAAACTGTCCCGCACCGTAAAGTCCGGCAACGGCCTTGGTCTCCAATGTAGGCAGCAAGGCTGTGGGGTCGATGCACTCATATTCAATGGCATAGGCCGGACGCATCATTTCCGCATTTTCCAAGCCGGGAATGGTGCGCAGCATTGCGATCTGCACATCCTCCGGCAGTGAGGACGAAAGTCCCTGCACGTACATTTCTTCCGTGTCAAGTCCGCAGGGCTCGATAAATAGCTGATGCCGCTGCTTTTCCGCAAAGCGGACAATTTTCGTCTCAATGCTGGGGCAGTACCGGGGCCCCACACCAGAAATCGTGCCGTCATACATAGGGCTGCGGTGCAGGTTTTCCCGGATAATTTCGTGCGTTTTTTCGTTGGTATAGGTCAGGTAGCACACCGCGCTGTTGTACAGCTTCTGCTCGGTGCGGAAGGAAAAGGGCTCTGCCCGCTCATCACCCTCCTGCAGCTCCATCTTGGAAAAATCGATACTGCGGCGGTTGATTCTTGGCGGTGTGCCGGTCTTAAACCGGCGCAGGGGCAAGCCCAGCGCCCGCAAGTCATCCGCAAGACCGATGGATGGATGCATTCCGTCCGGACCGGAGGACAGCACACTTTCGCCGGTGATACAGGTGCTGTCCAAATATGTGCCGGTGGCAATAATCACCGCTTTCGCCCCATAGCGCGCGCCCAGCTGGGTCTGCACGCCGGTAACAGCGCCGTTTTCCGTCAAAATTTTGACGATCTGCGCCTGCTTCAGCTCCAAATTTTCCTGCAGCTCCAATGTGTGCTTCATCACCTGCTGATATTTGCGGCGATCCGCCTGCGCACGCAGCGAATGGACCGCCGGGCCTTTGCCCTTATTCAGCATCCGATACTGGATGCAGGCCTTATCCGCCGCCACGCCCATCTCGCCACCCAACGCATCCAGCTCCCGGACCAAATGACCCTTGCCGGTGCCACCGATGGCAGGATTGCAGGGCATATTGCCCACGCTGTCCAGATTTATGGTAAAAAGGATGGTTTTCTGTCCCAAACGGGCAGCCGCCAACGCCGCCTCGATGCCGGCGTGTCCCGCACCGATTACGGCGATATCACATTGTCCGGCAAAATACGTCATCGAAATTACTCCTTAGTTGCTATTTTTCTTGCGGATGTACCAAGCCTTCCCCCGAGGGGAAGGTGGCAAAAATCTTTGATTTTTGACGGATGAGGAATACGGGCAAAAAATCTATGATTACGCACAGTTTTAAGACCTCTATCACATTTTCCTGCACGCCGTTCCACACCCTAATAACTTAAGGTGTGCTTGCCCCCGGCAAGCGTTTATCCAAATCGCTTCGCTACTCCCCGGGAGAGGGTATCGGCGGGAGCAAGCCCCCGCCCTACAATTCCTCTTCCGCTGTTTTCGAAACTTTCGGCAAGGTGAAGGGCTTGCACACCACTTCGCACCGATTGATCGGGGTGCCCAGGGCGTGGAACTTTTCTTCATAGCCGGTCATAATACCCACGATGCCGTGCTCGTGCAGATTCCGGGTCAGATTCTTAACCTCCAAACCGCAGGCTGCAAATTCTTCTTCGCTGAATGCAAACAGGTCGGCATTGTCCGTCTTAAAATGGAACTCGCCGCCGGTACGCACCACCCGGCAATACTTGTCCAAAAAGCCCCGATGGGTCAGGCGCCGCTTGGCGTTCTTCTTTCTGGGCCAGGGATCGGGGAAGTTGATGAACAGCCGGTCAATTTCTTCGCCGGCGAAGATCTCCTCGATGTTAGCCACATCCATATCAATATAAAATACATTTTTAAGGCCCATATTTTTCGCCTTTTCCATCGCCACCACCATTGCCTCCCGGCAGCGCTCCACAGCGATCAGCAGCACATCAGGATTGGCATCGGCAGTTTCGGCGGTGAACTTGCCCTTACCGCAGCCGACCTCAACCCACAGCGCCGTGCAATCCGGCTTCAGGCTGCGCCAGTTGCCCTTCAGCGCGGCAGGCTCCATAATCCGGTAATCGGCACACTTTTCCATCCGGGGCTCTAAGTTCCGCATCTTTCGCATTCTCATATCGCAAATCCTCCGTAAAGGTAAAATCCATTTCTAATTTCTTATTATAGCAAAAGGGATCCCATCCGTCAAAGCTTTTGTGAAAAATTCCGTGCCCCCCCGGCCCCCTCTGACGAGGGGGCTGCTGAGCGATAGCGAAGCTGGGGAGAGAGAATTCTCTCCCCCCGTCTGCCCTGCGGGCAGACACCTCCCTCATCACTAGCGCCCGCAGGCTCTGTGCACGCGAGCAACCGCCGTAGGCGGCGCTTAGCGAGTCGCAGAGGGAGGCTTGGGTGCATATAAAAAACCCCCACCCGGGTGGGTGGCAGTTTCAATTCTTATTTACTTGGCATCAATATGGCCGGTCATGGGAATGATGGCGATGTAGGTCTTGCCAATGCCCAAAGTAATAGGCGTGCCGTTTTCCAGGGTATAGGTGTAAGGATCGCTCTCGGTGGGGCGGCTCCACTTGATTTTGGTCATTTGACCGTTGCAGGCAAAGTAGCCCTCGCCCTCGCCAACCACATCGATCTTCATCCAGTTGTTCTTATTCTGCAGCGTTTCGATGGGGGTGCGCAGAATCAGCACATTCCGGAAGGTCAGAACATCGCCGGTGTTGCCGTCGACGTAATCTGCGCCATTGTTGTAGCCGCCGTGCTTCTGGTACGCCTCATAAAGGCCGGTGCTTTCGTTGTAGGTCAGCTTGGTGTACTTGGTCCACTTGTTGTCATAGGAGCTGCTCAGATTAAAATAAGCCGTAATCTCCTTGGCGCTTTCGCCCACAAAGAACGCTTCCTCGTCAAACTTCAATCCCACATCCAGGCTTTTTTCACGGGTCAGGGTGCAGCCCAGTGCCTTGGCGGCTTCCATGATCTTGTCGGGATTGACGAAGGTCCGATGCTCTGCGGCATAGCCTTCCTTCCGGCCGATATAGAAATAGCTGTATGCCTCTTTGTTGCCGTCAACGTGGTCCCACTTCGTCTGCTCAAAGGTGACCTCCGCGCTGTACTTATCGTACTGCGAGCCCTGCTTGGGGCTCATGCCCTTGTGGACGAAAATGGCATCGTAGGCCATTGCCAGCCGGATAAAGTCCCGGCGTGCGCTGCGGATGGTGCCGATGGGCTCGGTCTGAGAAGCCATATCGTAGAACACACCCATGCAACGGGTCTCGCCCTCGATCAGAGTCTCGTACAGAATATCCGCCTGGGCAACGCCGTGCTGGGGCATTGCAGCCTTGGAGTTGTTGATAGCTATGGCGTATGGACGATTATTGGTCAGCGCCTCAACCGGCTCACCGGTCAGGGGATTGATCCGTTCCTGCACGGGAGGCTGGGTAAAGGGCTGGGTGGGAGCAGGTGTCGGCTCAGTGGGTGCAGGCGTAGGCTCTGTTTCAGGGGCTTCCGCAGGAGCACAGCCACACAGCAGGATCAGCATAACTGCCAGCACAAGAATTAAGGCGCGTTTCATAGGGGTAACTTCCTTTCAACAATAGGGTTTGCCCTATTATAACAGAAGGCGTCGAATATTGCAAAGGAAATATTTACAAATTTTATCACTGCCACAGACTTTTTGCAAAAATCCCACTAGATAAATAAGAACAAATGTGTTATGATAATTTCCGAGGTGAGTTTTATGGAAGAAAAAGATTTGCGCGATCCCATTGAACAGCAGCCTGCTGCGCCTTATGAGCCCCGTCCTGTTTGGCAGCGTGTGCTGGCCTGGATCGGCGCAGGCATTGTGATTATTGGCGTGATTTTATATTATTACCACATCGCACGAGGTGGTATGTAATGCGGATTTTGGGAATCGACCCGGGCTATGGCATCACCGGCTTTGGTCTTATCGAGGCTGAGCGCAATCAAGCCCGCCTGATCCAATGCGGCGCCATCACCACCCCTGCAGGAATGGATTTTTCCGCCCGTTTGGAAATTATTTATGAGGATATGAAGAAGCTTTTGGAGGTAGCAAAGCCCGATGCGGTGGCCATTGAAGAGCTGTTCTTCGGTCAGAATGTTACCACCGGCATTGGCGTTGCCCAAAGCCGCGGTGTAATTCTGCTTGCCATCCGGCAGGCAGGGCTGGAGGTCACAGCCTATAAGCCCTCCCAAATCAAGCAGGCGCTGGTGGGCTATGGCAATGCCACCAAGCATCAGATGCAGGAAATAACCAAGCGGCTTCTGCACCTGCAGCAAAACCCCAAGCCCGACGATGCGGCAGATGCCATTGCCATTGCATTGTGCCACGCCCGGTCAAGCACATCTTTAATCGCCCAGGCGCAGAAATAAGCCTTCCCCTGGGGGAAGGTGGCACGGCGCAGCCGTGACGGATGAGGGTAAAAAAGGAACCCCCTCATCAGTCAGAAATCAAAGATTTCTGACAGCTTCTCCCAGGAGAAGCCTTTTAAACCGAAACATAAGGAGGTTTCTCCAATGCTATATTACGTTTCCGGCCCTGTTGCGGTGCTGGAGCCCGGTCTTGCCGTGATCGACTGCGGCGGTGTGGGCTACGGCTGCCGCATCACCGCCTATACCGCGGCACAGCTGAAGCTGAATCAGAGTGCCCGGCTTTACATCACGGAATCCATCCGGGAGGATGCCTTTGACCTTTACGGCTTTATCAGCAAGGAGGAGCAAAATTGCTTTGAGTTGCTGAGAAAAATTGACAAGGTCGGACCAAAAGTGGCAATGTCCATTTTGTCGGCAGGTCCGCAAAATCTCACCCTTGCCATTATGACAGAAGATGCAAAAATGCTCACTGCAGCACAAGGCGTTGGCTCCAAGCTGGCCCAGCGCATCATCCTGGAGCTGAAGGACAAGATCGGTTCCGGCAACGTGGAGCTGGACTTCACCGGCCCGACAACCGCCGCACCTGTCCAATCCGGCAACAACGCCACTATGGCCCGTGCCGCCCTGCAGGAGCTGGGCTACAGCCCTGCAGAAATTCAAAACGCCCTGAAGGGCGCACCTGCCGATGCTTCCACCGAGGAGCTGGTCCGCTTCGCCCTGCGCGCCATGGTGATGAAGGGCTAAACTATGAATTTACAAAAGCGCAAGCCCAATCGCTCGCCCCTACATATGATACTTAGGAGTTTATTATGAGTCTTGATTTTTCTGATGAGCTGGGCGCCGGCCCCATCATATCCCCCACCTTTTCGCCTCAGGATGCCGGCGAGATCGGCCTGCGTCCCAAGCTGCTGTCGGACTATACCGGTCAGGAAAAGGCCAAGAGCAATCTGTCCGTTTATATTGAAGCTGCCCGCCGCAGAAATGAGCCGCTGGACCACACCCTGCTCTACGGTCCTCCCGGTCTGGGCAAAACCACCCTTGCCGGTGTCATCGCCAATGAAATGGGCGTCAACATCCGCATCACCTCCGGCCCGGCCATCGAAAAGCCCGGTGATCTGGCGGCCCTGCTGACCAATCTGAAACCCGGCGATATTCTGTTTATCGACGAAATTCACCGCCTGAATCGGGTAGTTGAGGAAATTCTCTACCCGGCAATGGAGGACTTTGCCATTGACATCATCGTTGGCAAGGGTCCCAGCGCCAACTCCATCCGCCTGGATCTGCCCAAGTTCACCCTGGTGGGCGCAACCACCCGTGCAGGTCAGCTTTCCGCACCCTTGAGAGACCGTTTCGGCGTATCTTTGCGGCTGGAGCTGTATACCCAGGAAGAATTGGCACGAATTGTCACCCGCAGCGCCACCATTTTAGGTATGGACATTGATCCCCAGGGCGCTTTGGAAATTGCTTCCCGCAGCCGTGGCACCCCCCGAATCGCCAACCGTTTCCTGCGCAGAGTCCGGGATTTTGCCACCGTTTTGGGTGACGGCACGATTACAAAGGAAGCTGCCGATATGGCCCTTTCCCGGCTGGAGGTGGACCAGCTTGGTCTTGACACCATCGACCGCCGGATGCTGACCGCTATCATCCGCAATTACGGCGGCGGTCCCGTAGGTTTGGACACCCTGGCAGCCACCATTGGCGAGGAAGCTGTAACGCTGGAAGATGTGTACGAGCCCTACCTTATGCAGCTCGGTTTCCTGACCCGCACACCCCGTGGTCGCTGCGTCACCCAGCTTGCCTACAACCATCTGCACATCCCCTTTGACGGTCAGACCCAGTTTGACATTTGAAAATGTTTCCTTTTTTGCATAGAAATCCTGCATTTTCGTGAAATATTGTAAAATTTTTATGAATTTACGATTGACATTTATTATAACATTGTTTATAATGCATTTTGTGGTATAGCCACATATTATTTTATTGACTCCGCGTTATGACCATTTATTAGTTGGCAATCACGGGGCAAACAACCGAAGAGAGGTATTTCCAAATGTACGAAGACAAGACTTTAGTTTGCAAAGAGTGCGGCAATGAGTTCGTATTCACCGCCGGTGAGCAGGAGTTCTACGCAGAGCGCGGCTTCCAGAATGAGCCCCAGCGCTGCAAGGCCTGCCGCGACGCTCGTAAGAACGCCAGCCGTGGTCCCCGTGAGTTCTTCACTGCTACCTGCGCACGTTGCGGTGGCGAGGCAAAGGTTCCTTTCGAGCCCAAGTCCGATCGTCCCGTATACTGCAGCGAGTGCTTCGCTCAGATGCGTGCAGAGGGCTAATTGCAAATAAACTGACAGGGCTGGAGATCCAGCCCTGTTTGTTTTTCGCTCTGTTGGTTTACATAATATCAGTTTTGTTTCCGGTTCTCCATTTTTCCGGATTGGATCACCGGCGGTCTTGGGTCCGCAACCTCCCAGGGAATAGGCTTTTTCTCATCTTGCTTCATTTTCTTTCCCTTCCTTTCAGCCTTAGCTTTCCGCAAAAGGAAAAGACTATGCAGCGGCCTCTGCCGCAACCTCTCAAGCTCCATCTTTTCCTCCACCGTCAATCCATTCCGGCTGAAGGCCGCCTTTTGCTGCAGCTCTTTTACCCTGGACGCTTCTTTTCGCTTTTTGAAGCACAATGCCAGCGGCAGCAAAATCAATACCCACCAGCCGCCAAAATGGCGGTTTTCTTTTTGCACCGGCGGTACAGCAACCGCTTCTATGGTAGGCGTGGCCTCCAAAATGCGCCAGCGCTGACCGTCCCAATATTCCGCCCAGGCGTGGGCATCGCTGTTCGTCACCGTTTTACGCAGCCCTGCCTGCACCTGGACCACATAGCCGGTGGCAAGCCTGGCCGGGATTCCGGCAGCTCGCAGCAGCACCACCGCAGTGCTGGCAAAATGGACGCAGTAGCCTCGTCCGCTTTCCACAAACCATCGGACAAAATCTCCATTTTCCGGCATTGCCACCGCATTTTCGTCATATTCCGCCATCTTGCGGACAAACGCTCCAATCTGCGCCGCCGACATTCCTTCTGTCATCGGTGCTGCCCAGGTTTTCGTGCTTTGGGGCAGCTGCAGGCATTGCTTTGACGGCGGTTGCGTCACATCCAAGACGCCAAAAGTCATCTCCCTGGGCGCTCTGGCCGCCGCACGCACCTCCCCCTTCGGCTCCCAAACCGACCAGTCATTTCGCTGCGCAGCCAGCCAGCTTTTTCCGTCATAGCCCTCAAAAACCTGCCCCCGAAGATATAAAACCTGCGGCTCCGATGCCACCACATCCAGCACCGCCTGATTGTTTTTCTCCCGGGCGCCTACGGTCAGCTCCAGCCGCACCGCCTCCTTACTGCGAAACATCCCCTGCAAGCGCCGCATCTGCTGCGCATAATGCCCCGGCGGAAAGAGGCAAAATAAAATCGCAAAGCACAGCGCCACCGGCACTATGGCTCGAATTTTCCTCCTTTTCGGCAGCGGCAAAAGCCGCTCCTGCCGCACCAATAATTCCCCGGTTTTGGCTTTTCGCTTCCAATGCACCCGGCTGGGGGCATCCCCTAAGCGATACTTGCGCAAGTCATAATCCTGCTCTGCCCCGCACTTTGATGGCAGGCGAAACAGCCCCAGCGCATCCTCTTCTCCCAGCATAGCGCTGAGCGCCACCGACACCAGCGGCGATGCCGCCACCGTCAACACCGCCATCCAGGTCGCCCATCCGGTAACCCATCCGTACAGCACCAGGCAGCCGAGAAGCGCCGCCAGATACACGCACCACCGCTTTCTCATCCCAGCTTCGGCGGCCTGACCCACCTTGCGATCCGGCGCAGGCAGGTCTCCGGATTTCCTCGGGTCAAAATCCGGTGGGCAACCCCACGCAAAAATGCCGCCTGCACATCCTCCGGGATGACGAAATCCCTGCCCTGCAGCCGGGCCCAGGCCTTTGACAGCGCCACCACAGACCGTGTAGCCCGGGGGCTGCCGCCACGCAGGATGAAAGGCGCTCTGCGGGTGGCCGCCACCAAATTCACCGCATATTCCGCAACATTTTCCTTTATATATGTAGCCGTCACCGCTTGCTGCATTTCCACCAGCTCCTCCGGCGCAATGACCTGCCGCAGCTCCCCGCCGGACTGCAAAACCATCTTCTGTTCCGCCGATTTCTCCGGATATCCCATCCGCAGCCCCAGGGCAAACCGATCCAGCAAATTGTCCGGCAGGGGCTGCGTGCCGGCTGCCCCCAGTGGATTTTGGGTGGCAATAACCACAAAGGGCGCCCCCAACCGATGGCTCACCCCGTCCACCGTCACCTGATTTTCCTCCATCGCCTCCAAAAGCGCCGATTGGGTCCGGGAGGTGGCCCGGTTTAACTCATCCGCCAAAAACAGATTGCAAAGGATCGGTCCGGGCTGATAGACCAGCTCCCCATTTTCCGGCACGCAGTAGCCTACCACATCCGCCGGCAGCACATCCGATGTAAACTGCACCCGGCCCAGGGTCATCCCCAGTGCCTTTGACAGCGTCACTGCCAGGGTCGTCTTTCCCACACCGGGGATGTCCTCCAGCAAAATATGCCCTTTGGCTAAAATCGCCGCCAGGCACCACAAAACAATTTGCTCCTTACCGATTACCACCTGCGCCACCTGCTCCGTAACCTGCTGCGCAAACGCCCGGATATCCACACCCTTCGCCCCTTTCCCGTAATGATGCAACATTATACAATAAGCTTTCTATCCATTGCCGTCGCAATGTGGAGGTTTCTACCAATTTTTATATTGCGTATTGCATTTTATCGGAAAAATCGTTATGATATAGTTAGCAAATTGCCGAATGAGGTGATCTCTATGTTTTCAGGCTTCACCCCCGAAACTGTGGACTTCCTTTGGGGTATCCGAATGAACAACAACCGGGAGTGGTTTTTGGCCAATAAGCAACGCTATATCGACTCCCTCTATCAGCCGATGAAGGCGCTGGGGCAGGCGCTGTTCGTCCCCTTTGCGGACAGGCCCGGCAATCTTCTGAAGGTCAGCCGCATCTACCGGGATGCCCGGATGCACCATCCCCTGCCCTATAAAGAAAGCCTTTGGATCTGCATCCGCAAGGATGTGGATTGGTGGGCAGAAAACCCCTGCCTTTTCTTTGAAATCAATCCTGAGGGCGTGGACTACGGCTTTTTCTATTGGAAGCCAACCGTTTCCGCTTTGGAAAATTTCCGCCGGGAGATCTCAGCGCACCCCAAAAAATTCCTGAAGCTGATCCGCTCTGCCGAAGCCGCCACCGGCATAAGCATCTGTGCGGATTGCTATAAACGTCCGAAACCCACCGACAATCAAGCGCTTGCCCCCTATTTCGCCTGGAAGAGCGCCATCAGCTGCATCCGTCACGAGGATTTCAGCGAAGCGACCTTTGGCCCGGAGCTTGCAATCCGGGTACGGGAAATGCTGGAGCAGCTGATCCCTATGTACGAGTTTTTTGATAAGATTTAAGGAGACAGATTATGAAGAATACGATTTTTAAGGGTATGGCTACTGCCCTGGTAACCCCTATGACCTCCACCGGCGTGGACTATGAAAACCTGGCACGCCTGATCGAATTCCAGCTGGAAAATGGCATCAACGCCCTGGTTGCCGTAGGCACCACCGGCGAAAGTGCCACCTTGAGCCCCGAAGAGCGCAAGGCTGTCATCCGCTTCACTGTGGAGCGGGTAAACGGCCGTGTTCCCGTCATTGCCGGCACCGGCACCAACAACACCGCCCACGTTTTGGACTACACCCGCAGCGCCTGCGATGACGGCGCCGATGCCGTCCTGGTGGTCACGCCTTACTACAACAAGGCTACCCAGTCCGGTCTGTTCGCCCATTACAGCGCAGTTGCCGAGGTGTCCGAAAAACCCATCATTCTTTACAATGTTCCCTCCCGTACCGGCTGCAATCTGCTGCCCGAAACCGTCGCAAAGCTGGCTGAGCACGAGAAGATCGTTGCCGTCAAGGAAGCCAGCGGCAATATGAGCCAGGCTGTGGATATCTTCACCCGCTGCGGCGATAAGATTGACGTCTACTCCGGCGAGGATGCCATCACCGTTCCTATGGTGGCTATGGGCGGCGCCGGCGCGATCAGCGTGCTGTCCAATGTAGTTCCCAAGCTGTGCGTGGAAATGACCGATGCCGCATTTGCCGGCGATTTCGCAACGGCTTCCGCACTGCAGTGCAAGCTGCTACCCCTGACCAATGCGCTGTTCAGCCAGGTCAACCCCATTCCTGCCAAGGCGGCCGTTTCGGCAATGGGCTTTGGTGAGGAGATCCTGCGCCTGCCCCTGACCAAGATGGAAGAGCCGATGCGCAGCAACCTGTTTGCGCAGATGCGGGCCCTGGGAGTTAACGTATGAGAGCGGTCATTTGCGGCGCCAACGGCGCAATGGGTAAGCTGATCGACGGTATTTTGGGCGATGAGGTCTTTGGCCGTGTCAGCATTGACGGTGAAAACGGCGTTCCCAAAACATTTGCGGAGCTGGGTAAAGTAGATGCCAATATGGTCATCGACTTTTCTCACCACGCAGCCGTGGCGGATGTGCTGAATTATGCCATTTCCCTGAATTGTCCCGTAGTCATCGGCACCACCGGCCATACCGCTGCGGAAAAGGAACTGATCTACGAAGCAGCCAAGCAGATACCCGTATTCTACAGCGGCAATATGAGTCTGGGCATCGCTGTGCTGTGCCGCCTGGCAAAGCAGGCCGCCAGCTTCTTCCCCGATGCCGATATCGAGATCGTAGAGACCCATCACACCCGGAAAGTGGACGCTCCCAGCGGCACTGCCCTGATGCTGTTCAACGCCATCAAGGAAGTCCGCCCCGATGCGGTGGCCAATTGCGGCCGCGCCGGTGAGGGCAAGCGTACCAAAGAGGAAATCGGCATTTCTTCCCTGCGGCTGGGCAATGTTGTGGGCGTACACGAAGTGCACATCCACACCGCTACCCAAAGCCTGACGCTGCGCCACGATGCCATCACCCGGGCTATGCTGGCCGATGGCGCTGTGGATGCCGCCCGATTCATCGAGTGCAAACCCAAGGGTCTTTATAATATGGAGTCCATTTTGGGCTAAGGAGTCTTATGAAAGTTTGGTATATGAACGGCGCCGGAAACGACTTTGCAGTGGTTGACGCCCGCGGTCTTGCGCCTAACTACACCCAATTGGCTCTGGAGTTATGTAAACTAACCGGCGCCGACGGCTTTATGGCAATCGACAATTCCGATGTTGCGGATTTCAAGCTCCATTTTTATAATGCCGACGGTTCCCGGGGCGAAATGTGCGGCAACGGCAGCCGTTGCATCTGCCGCTTCGCATACGAGCACGGCATAGCCGGCGAAAAAATGGCCATCGAGACCGATGCCGGCATCGTCTACGGCAAGCGGCTCAGCGAATGTCAGTATTTGGTGCAGCTGAACAATCCCGGCACCGTGGATCTGCATCGCAAGGAGGCTGTGGCCTATATTGAGCTGGGCACCCCCGGCGTGCCCCACGCCGTGACGGAAATCCCCGGCTTGACCTGGGATATGCGGGAAAATTTGCTGAAAAAGGCGAAGGACCTGCGCTATGATCCTGCCTTCCCCAAGGGCGCCAATGTAAATCTGTTCACCTGGCTCAGTGATAAAACCATCCGCATTCTGACCTTTGAGCGTGGCGTGGAGGATTACACTTTGGCCTGTGGCACCGGAAGCGCATCCACGGCGGTGGTGCTGTGGCTGCGTGGGCTTCTGCCCGGCGGCAAGCTGACCGTCAAAAACCCCGGCGGCGACCTTTCCGTTACCGTTGAAGGCGAAAACGGTACCGTTTCCGCCCTTTGGCTGGAAGGCCCAACCGAAGTGGTCAAAGAATTTGAAATATAAAAAGAGATGCCAAACGGCATCTCTTTTTTTTGCAAAAAACGAATAACTCCTCGGGAGGCAAGGAATTATCCCAACTTATCCAGCGCTTCCTTAATATCCCCGATGGTATACAGCGAGCCAAAGCACAGCACAGCGCCGTCCTCCCCTGCCAGCGAAACCGCCAGCTTCACGCCGTCGGCAATGGTCGGGCAGGCTGTAGCCCGCACACCGTTTGCTGCCAAATGCTCAGCCAATTCCTCTGCCGGCAGTCGCCGGGGATTGGGCGGTGTCACGTACACAAACTGCTCCACCAGCGGCATCACCGGCTGATACATCTGGCCATAATCCTTATCCGCCAGTACGCCGGTCAACGCAATGACCCGCTTGCCCGCAAGATAATCGCCAATATTCTTCACCAGCGCCTCAATGCACTGGGGATTGTGTCCGCCATCGATGATAAACAGCGGCTTTTTACCCACAACATCAAATCGGCCGGGCCAGGAAACATCTTTCAGGCCATCGTATATGTTCTGCCGTGTAATATGGTACCCCTTTTGGGTTAACGTTTCGATAATCGCCAGCACCACCGCCGCATTTTTCATTTGGTGCTGCCCCAGCAAAGGAATTTGCAGACCCTTATAGTCGCCACAGTCAAAAATCTGCCCATCCAAGCCGTGAGAGATCGCTTTCAGGCCGTCAAAATTCGCCTTTTTCAGCTTGACATTCCGCTGGTTGCCGACAGCTTCAAACACTTTTTCCACCGAGGGCGTGCCCCGGTAAATGACCGCATCGCCGCCGGCTTTGAATATTCCAGCCTTGGTCAAAGCAATTTCTTCCACTGTGCTGCCCAAATAATCGGTGTGATCCAGACCAATATTGGTGATCACCGCCACCTCCGGCGTGGGGATTACATTGGTAGAATCCCACTGGCCACCCATACCTACCTCCAGCACCACGATATCGCAGCCCCGGCGCTTGAAAAATTCAAAGGCGATGCAGGTCACCAGCTCGAATTCCGTGGGAGACTCCACCATCGAATCCGCCAAGGGCTTGACAAACTGCGTGATCTCCACCAGCTCAGCATCGGTGATCATTTCGCCATCCACCTGCATCCGCTCGTGGAATTTGTAAATATAGGGCGAGGTATAAAGGCCGGTGCGGTAGCCGGCTTTTCGCAGGATGGATGCAGTCATGGCCGCTGTGCTGCCCTTGCCGTTGGTGCCGGCAATGTGGACAAATTTCAGTTCCTTTTGGGGATTTCCCATTTTCTCCAGCAGCTCGAAGGTGCGGCTCAGACCGGGAATGCTTCCCTTCCAAAAAACGCTGTGGATATATTCAATCGCCTGTTGTGCATTCATGCGTCATTCCCTCTTTTGTTCCAAAGACCCAGCCGGGTAAAGATATTCAGCTTCGTAAGCGTATAGATGATGGCAACCTCCACCACCAGCATAATGGCAAACTGCACCGAACGGGTGCTTAAATAGTACCCAAAACCTTCCCATAGATTGCCGTCAAAATACAAATACGCCAGCATATAGCTCTGATACAGAACCGAGCCCAGCGCGATGGGAAACAGATAGCTGATGCCCAGGCGCACCACAGTAAATCTGCGGCGCAGATAATTGCTGAACACGCCGCCAAACAGGCCGTAAAGAATCGCCGGCAGGCACAGCAGCGGATTGAAGCCGTACTGCATCAGGCTGCCCAAAAAATCGGCGGCAAAGCCGGTCAGCGCACCCATCACCGGGCCAAACAGCATTCCTGCCAAAAACAGCGGAAATTTATCCAGCGACCACCGGACACCACCCGGTGGGGAAATGCTCAGCAGCCGGGCAAATACAATGCTCAGCGCTGCCAGCATTGCGCAGTAAGCAATCGCCCGAACTGCGATAAAACTTTTACTTCTTCCTTTCATATATACCTCCATAAATTGCGGCAGTCCTACCGACAGTGCGCACCAAGGCCCCCTTGTGTAAAGGGGGCTGTCAGCCGCTCGGGCTGACTGGGGGATTGACAATCCCTCCGTCAAAAATCAAAGATTTTTGCCACCTCCCTTTGCACAAGGGAGGCTCTGCAGCCGCAAAAGAAAAACCCCGCACCTATGGTACGGGGAGCATATTAACTGCATAAATCAAAAAGGCAGCGGGTGCGGATACCCCATCGCGGGCAAAGCCCTTCGTCCGCCAAACAACTCCCCATTTTGGCAGCACTTCACGCGAGGTTTCCTACTCTGTTCAGTTTTCATCATACACCAAGTTTGCCCGATTGTAAACAAGAAAATTTCGTGAATAAAATTCCCACCATTGGCAAACACTACCTCCGCAGATAAATTACAGGAGGTACTTCTATGTTTCATAAAAAACTGCTTTGCTTTGGCTTGACGCTCTGCTGCCTGCTGGGGGCAGTTTCCGGCGTTGCCGCCCTGGAGGTGGATTGCGATGCCACCTATTGCTTCAGCGACGAGGACTTTGCCGGTGCGCAACATCTGACCGGCATCTGCATCACCGGTCTTCCCGATGCCGCCACCGGTACGGCAATGCTTGGCCACCGGGTGCTGCAGCCCGGCGACATTCTCACCGCCGACCAGCTGGCACAGATGACCTTTTCTCCCCTGCTGACCGAATTTGACCGGGAAGCCATCGTCACCTATCTGCCCATCTACGAAAATCGGGTAGCCCCCAGCAAAAGTATGACCCTGTCCATCAAGGGCAAGACCGACAGCGCCCCAGTAGCCGAGGATTATGCCCTGGAAACCTATAAAAATCTTCCCATCACCGGCAATTTGAAGGTCTCCGACCCGGAGGGCGAAGCGCTGACCTACACCCTGACCCGCAGCCCCAAGCGTGGCACCGTTGCCATCAACGATGACGGCACCTTTGAATACACTCCCAAGAAGAACAAGGTGGGCGTGGATTCCTTCGTCTTTACCGCCACCGACCCCCGGGGCAATGTCTCCCGGGAAGCCACCGTTACCATCCGCATTTTGAAGCCCACCGATGCCCCCCAGTATACCGACACTGTGGGCTCTGAGTGCCGCTTCGCAGCGGAATGGATGAAAAACACCGGCCTGTTCGTAGGCGAACAGATCGGTGGCGAATATTGCTTTCATGAGAACACCCCCGTCAGCCGTGGACAATTCGTGGCAATGGCGGTGAAGGTGCTGGGCATCCCCACCGAAGAGCCGGCCTCCTATACCGGCTATACCGATGAGATTCCCAACTGGCTGAAGCCCTATCTGGCAGCTGCTATGCGCTCCGGGATGACCGCCGGTCTGCCGGCTGACGAATCCGGCGCCTTCGGCGCAGAAGCGCCCATCTCCGGCGGCGAAGCGGCGGTAATGCTGCAAAACGCAATGGATTTGGCAGTTTCCGTATCTGCCGAGGTCACCACCGGCAAGGATGACACCCAAACCCATTGGGCAGCCGCAGCGGTAAGCGCAATGAGCAGCAACGGCATCGACATTTCCCTGACGGATACCCTGACCCGCGGTCAGGTGGCGATGCTGCTGTATCAAATCAGCCAAATGACCGCCTCTGCCCCCGGCTTGCAGATGTATCAGTAACAACCGCACGACAGCTCGCCCAAAGGGAGAGCCAAGAAAACGGAGAAAGCAACAAAAAGGGACGGATCACTCCGTCCCTTTTATTATTTCTCTTAGCCCCACAATCCGTCGGGATACAGACCCTGCTCGGTCATACCCTTCAGCGCAGCAACGATCTGAGGCTTGTCGGCGGCATAGGTAACGCCGTACCACTTATCGGGAGACTCCAGCACCTTAACGGTAGCCTTCTCCTCACGCAGCAGCTGCTCCACAGCCAGCGGCAGGAAGAACTCAGCCTTGGCAGGATTCTCCACCAACGCCTTCTCCAGGAATGCGGGGAAGCGTGCTTCCAGCTCGTCCAGCATACCGGGGGTGTAGCCCCACATATTCATAGAAACCACAGTATCTGCCGGCACATCAATCCAGGTCTCGCCGCCATCCTCAGTATAGTGGATGCCGCCTTCGTAGGTCTCGATGCGGGTCTGCTCAGCGATGGTGGTCAGCAGGCCGTTGCCATCGGTTTCACAGATACCACGGGCAACGCTGCCATTTTCGGTAACAGTATTGCCCAGCAGATAGCCAACCATGCAGAAGTCATACTTGTCGCCATCGGCAGCCTTTTCCAGGGCATTGTAGATGGTGCGGAAAGCGGACTTGCCATAATAATCGTCGGCATTGATAACGGCAAAGGGAGCGCCGTCGATGGCTTCCTTGGCGCACATAATGGCGTGGCAGGTGCCCCAGGGCTTGGTGCGCTCAGCAGGTACAGTAAAGCCTTCGGGAATCTTGTCCAGCTCCTGATATGCATAGCGGATCTCCATGGGGCACTTTTCCAGGCGCTTGCCTACGGTGTCCATAAAGTCCTTGCGGATGGCTTCCTTGATGATGATAACAGCGGTCTCAAAGCCGGCTGCGTAAGCGTCAAACAGGGAAAAGTCCAGGATTGCTTCGCCCTGATTGCCCACAGGGTCGATCTGCTTCAATCCGCCGTAACGGCTGCCCATACCGGCGGCCATAACTACCAAGATCGGTTTCTTTGCCATAATAAGTGATCTCCTTTTATGTTAGTGTTAAATAAATATCTTCTTTTTTGATTTTGTCCCAAGAGAAAACGGTTGCCAATTCCCCGGCGGATACCGCCTCCGGCTTTTCAATCAGGCCGCAGGAATGTGCCAAAATGCCCAGCAGCTTTTCCGGCTTCATTTTCTGCCGCAGCACGCCCAGATCCAGGTCTTTATCCCGTTTACTCAGCCGCCGTCCGTCCACAGACAGCAGCATCGGCACGTGGCCGTACTTTGGATACGAAAATCCAAACAGCTCCTGCAGATACATCTGCCGGGGCGCAGAGCTGAGCAGGTCATTTCCCCGTACCACTTCGGTCACACCGGCTTCACCGTCATCCACGGTCACCGCCAGCTGATACACGAATATGCCGTCGGCACGCCGCACAACGAAATCGCCGCTGTCGGTCATTAAGTTTTCCCGGTATGTGCCCTGCATAAGGTCCTCTACTGTCCAAATCTTATCCGGCACTTTCACACGCCAGGCAGGCGCCCGGTCAAATTCAGTGCGCTGCGCATCGGTCAGATTCCGACAGGTGCCGGCATAGACATAGGTGCCATCCGAAAGATGGGGCGCGTTGACGCTGTGGAGCTGGCTTCGGGTGCAATAGCACGGATACAGAAGCTCCATTTCCCGGAGCTTCTCAAAATAGCCTTCATAAACCTGACTTCGCCGGCTTTGGGGCTCGGTCTCCCGATCCCAGGTAAGCCCCAGCCAGGTCAAATCCTCACGCAAAAGCTGCGCCAACGCATCACTGGTGCGCTGGGTGTCCAGATCCTCCATCCGCAGGACCATTTCCCCGTCCCGGGATTTGACGGACAGCCAGGCGATCAGCCCAGCGAACACATTGCCAAGATGCATTCTTCCCGACGGTGTCGGCGCAAAGCGTCCTATCGGCTTCATTACAGATACTTCACCAGCCAATAGACCAGCACGCCGATAATGCCGACGCTCAGACCGGCGGCAACAGCCAGCAGGGTGATAATGGTATTATCGTCCTTTTTCTTCTTTGCCTGCGCAGCGTCCTCGTCCTGCTTCTTATCTTTTCCGTAATCGTTGGAATAGTTGCAATATGCCACGGGCTCGCCGGAGATTTCTGTCTTGTCCGGGTCATCAAAAGCCGGCTCGGGCTCTTCCAGAAATTCCTTCATCAGCTTATCGATATCCTGCGGCTCTTCCGCCAGCAGCTCGTCCTCGATGCGCTTGAGTTCGTCATTGGTGTCTGCCATGGTCTGCACCTCCTTTTGGCTTATTTTACTGCAAAAAAAAGGGATTGTAAAGATGTAAAATCTGCAGGCGCATCGCAAAAGCGATGCGCCCGGGAAAAAGATACAATTACTCCATCACGGTTCCGTCGGGATGGAACAGGGGCAGCTTCTCCAAATAGATGATATCGCCTCTGTCCTGGGCATCACCCTCTGCCAAAATTGCCATTCTGCCGCAAATCACGCCGCCGGCCTTTTCAACCAGCGCTTCCAGTGCGCTGAGGCTTTCGCCGGTGGAGATCACATCGTCCACAATCAGGATCTTTTTGCCCTTGATGCGCTCTGCGTCCGCACCGTCTAAGTACAGATGCTGCTCACGGTTGGTTGTGATGGAGTGGACCTCCACTTCAAACACATCCCGCATATACAGCTTGGTAGCCTTACGGGCCAGGATGTAACGATCGTTACCTGCCTGACGGGCCATTTCGTGGGCAAGCGGAATGCCCTTGGCCTCAGCGGTAATGATATAGTCATACGCGGGCGCCTTTGCCAACAGCTCTCTGGCGCAGGCTACCGTCAGCTCAGGATCGCCAAAGATCACAAAGCCGGCAATGTACAGCTTGTCATTTACGGGGCAGATGGGCAGATCCCGCTCCAGGCCCGCGATTTTCATACGGTATTCCATAAGATTGTCTCCTTGTATGTAATATATTATCATTATAAAAGTATTGCCGGACAATGTCAAGATTTTCCCATCCTGCCAAGACCATTCCTTGCCCCGCCTGTGCAAAGCAATGTCATCACATTGAAATAGCCTGTCGTTCCGATGGCCATTAAGCCCGTGGGAATCCCCCGGTACAATCTCCAAAGTTGCTATGCACAAATGCGGATCGTACCGGGGGGGGGATTACCACGTCGGGCATTTGCCCTCCTCGCAATGACACACTAACGAACTGATATCGCTGCGTCTTTACGCAAATCTACTGTACACTTTTCCCGGCTCGGGCGTAATGCCCCGGATTTCTGCCAGCTCCGATGCCGTCACAAAGCAGAAGCCCTGTGCCTGCAATCTGTCCACAATATTAAGCGCCGCATCCACAGAGCAATCGCACATATCGTGCAGCAATATCACATCACCATCCCGCACCGTACCGGTGACAAAGGTTTCCACCGCCTGGGCATCGTGGGTAGCCCAATCCCTGGGGTCTACAGACCAATTCAATATCGCCAAACCTGCATCCTTCGTCGCCTGCTCCAGCGCTTTGCCACGGCTGCCTCCGGGCGGCCGCAAAAACACCGGCTTGCACCCCTCCGGCAGCAGCGCTGCCGTCCGTTTGATCTCATCTACGGCCTGACTGTAGGTCATTTTCCCCATATCATCGTGGCTGTAGCCGTGAAGTCCGATCTCGTGCCCGGCCCGGAATATCCGCTGGGCATCCCGGGGATACTCTTTCAGACGGTAGCCGCAAAGCAGGAAGGTAGCCTTTACATTCCGCTCCTCCAGCCCTTCCAGCAGCCGCCGGGTGTATTTCCCCGATGGACCATCATCAAAGGTCAGGGCAATGTATTTTGTTTCCTTTTCCCCCCGGACAGGAAATGCCAATATACAAATGCACAAAATTATACTCAATAATCGCCGCATACCATCATTCCTCCTCAATCTGACAACTTTACTTTTCCCAAAAATAATGATATAATGCAAAAAACGCTTGATGGCTGAGGTTTTTGATATGCTTGACAAACTTGCCGCTGTGGCAAACCGATATGAAGAGCTGTGCGCCAAATCGGAACAGCCGGATTTTTACGCCGATCCGAAAAAAGCGGCGGCTTTGTTGCGGGAAAAGAATGACCTGGAGCCCATCGTAGAGGCATTCCACGCCTACAAGGCGGCACTGCAGGAAATGGCAGACGCCCAGGAACTGATGAGCGACCCGGAAATGAAAGAATTTTGTCAGCAAACCTTCGTCGCCGCAAAGGCCAGTAGCGAAGAATTGTTCCGTCAGCTGCAGATCCTGCTGCTACCCAAGGATCCCAATGACGAAAAAAGCGTTATTGTGGAAATCCGTGGTGGTGTGGGCGGCGAAGAAAGCGCCCTGTTTGCCCACAGTCTGTTCCGGATGTACAGTATGTACGCCGCCCAAAAGGGCTGGAGCATCGAGCTGCTGAACTACAGCGAAACCGAGCTTGGCGGTGTAAAGGAAGCGGATTTTGTCATCAACGGCCGGGGTGCCTACTCCCGGATGAAATACGAATCCGGTGTCCACCGTGTCCAGCGTGTGCCGGAGACCGAATCCGGCGGCCGTGTCCACACCTCTACGGCAACGGTTGCCGTTCTGCCGGAAATGGAAGAGGTGGATGTGCAGATCGACCCGGCTGATATTGAAATGCAGGTTTTCCGCGCCAGCGGTGCCGGCGGTCAGCACGTCAACAAGACCTCCTCCGCTGACCGACTGATCCACAAGCCCTCCGGCATCGTGGTGGCTTGCCAGGAAGAGCGCAGCCAGCTGCAAAACCGGGAAAAATGTATGCGTATGCTGGCCTCCAAGCTCTATGAGATCGAGCAGGAAAAGCAAAATGACCAGGTCACCGGTATGCGCCGCAGCCAGGTGGGTACCGGTATGCGAAACGAGCGCATCCGCACCTATAATTTCCCCCAGGGTCGGGTCACCGACCACCGAATTGGACTTACCCTCTATAAGATCGACGCCATTATGGACGGTGCGCTGGACGAGATCATCGACGCCCTCGCCACTGCCGACCAGGCCGAAAAGCTAAAGAACGCGCAATAACGCCTTCCCCTTTTCAAGCGAGTGATACAAGCCTTCCCCTGGGGGAAGGCTTAAGAAAGAAAAGGACACTACTATGGAATTTATCACCAACTCCCCGGCTGAAACCGAAGCACTCGGCGCGGCATTGGGAAAAATATTGCCGGGCGGCACCGTCATCGCCTACCAGGGCGACCTGGGTGCGGGAAAGACCGCTTTCACAAGAGGTCTGGCCAGGGGCTTGGGCTGCACCGAGCTGGTCACCAGCCCGACCTATACCATCGTCAACGAATATCTGTCCGGACGGCTGCCACTGTTCCACTTCGATATGTACCGCCTCCACTCCAGCGATGACCTGTGGGACATCGGCTGGGAGGACTACTTAGAGCGCGGGGGCATCTGCGCTGTGGAATGGAGCGAAAATGTAGCCGATGCGCTGGAAAACCCCATCACCGTCCGTGTGGAAAAGCTGGGCGAGGAAAGCCGCCGCATCACCATCGAAGGAGGAATCGACCTTGCTGCTCTTAGCCTTTGAAACTTCTGCCAAAGCCGCCTCTGTTGCCCTCTTTGACGGTGAAAAGCTGCTGGGCGAAAGCTATCAAAATACCGGCCTGACCCACAGCCAAACCCTGCTCGTAATGGCGCAGGACCTGCTGAATCAAAGCGGCAAAGTCCCTGCCGATGTGGAAGCCGTAGCCGTTGCCAACGGCCCTGGCAGCTTCACCGGCGTGCGCATCGGCGTGGCCGCCGCCAAGGGCTTCGCCTGGGGTAAGGAGCTTCCCTGCTACGGTGTCAGTACGCTGGAAAGTATGGCGCTGGGCTTGGGCGCATACGACGGAATCGTCTGCCCCGTAATGGACGCCCGCAGAAATCAGGTCTACAACGCTCTGTTTTATGTCAACCAGTCTGAGCTGTCCCGTGCCACCCCCGACCGGGCAATTTCCCTGGCCGAGCTTGGGGAAGCGCTGAAAAATACGGAAAAACCCGTTTTTTTAGTTGGCGATGGCAGTATTTTGTGCTATCATACCCTTAAGGATACCGTGCCTAACCTGATCCTGCCACCGGAGCATCGGATGCACCAGCGGGCAATCGGTGTGGGCCTGGCAGCCTTGCGGCAGATCGCTGCCGGCGAATCCGGCGACGGCAATGCACTCGCTCCCAACTATTTGCGCTTAAGCCAAGCCGAGCGGGAGCGCCTGGAGCGGGAGAACGCGCAATAAATCGACCGCACCACAGATAAAATTCTGTCATTGCGAGGCCTGAATGGCCGTGACAACCTCTTTCATTCGTATTTTATTAAAAGGAGATAGATCAATATGTCCAATGTTTATGTACTCGACCATCCTTTGATCCAGCACAAGCTGGCAATCCTGCGCAGCAAGAACACCAGCGTCAAGGAATTCCGTGAGCTGGTCAGCGAGATCTCCGGCCTGATGTGCTACGAGGCCACCCGCAGCCTGCCCCTGAAGGAGGTTCAGGTTGAAACCCCCATCTGCACCGCTACCTGCCGTGTGCTGGCAGGCAAGAAGCTGGCCATCGTGCCGATTCTGCGTGCCGGCTTGGGTATGGTGGACAAGATGGTCGATCTGATCCCCTCCGCAAAGATCGGTCACATTGGTCTGTACCGTGATCCCGAGACCCATCTGCCCGTTGAGTATTACTGCAAGCTGCCTGAGGATATCGAAAACCGTCAGGTATTCGTGGTCGATCCTATGCTGGCCACCGGCGGCAGCGCCATTGCTGCCATCGAATTCCTGAAGCAGCGCGGCTGCAAGCACATCATTATGATGAACATCATCGGCTGCCCCGAGGGTGTCAAGGCTGTTCAGGAAGCCCATCCCGATGTGGATATTTATTTGGCCGCTATGGACGAGAAGCTGAATGACCACGCTTACATCGTTCCTGGCCTGGGCGATGCCGGCGACCGCATCTTCGGCACGAAGTAATTGAAAATTAAAAAGGAGTGTTGCGGTTACGCAACAGTCCTTTTTTAGCCAAGTCGGATCGTAGCCATGTCGTTCTGTGGGC
>JAZSCE010000047.1:0-21821 GCA_045602725.1 Faecousia sp.
ATTGCCATATTGTATTACATAACCCAAATCAACACCCCCTATTTGAACATACGCAACTGAATTGACGAGAATGCAGTACTGCCGCTCTGTTTTGTTTTAATTACGGCTTTTGACTTGACAACTGATAAATATTTCTTTATAATACACTGGCTAACGGGGTGTGGCGAAGTTTGGTATCGCGCTTGGTTCGGGTCCAAGAGGCCTCGGGTTCGAATCCCGACACTCCGACCAAAAAAGTAAGCATAGCTTTTGCTATGCTGGCTTTTTTCTTTTGACTAGAGGGATTCGAAGATCATAAATGCAACAGTCCGGGGGACTGTTGCTCGCGACGGCTTGACGGAGCGAAACATATATCTTCCCCCATGGGGTGAAGCTGCAAACGAATCCCGACACTCCGACCAAAAATAAGAGGGCTGCTTTTGCGGCCCTCTTATTTTTGACCTGCGTTAGGATTCGAAAGGACGGCACCAGTGCGCACACTGGTGCAAAAATTGAGAGCTGGCGAGCAATTTTTAGTCCGTGGGAGAATCCTTTGGTTACTGGACGCATCCCTTGCGGATGTGGACAGAAACCAAATACGCTCTGCTTTCGCACATCTGCAAACAGGCGATGCAAACGAATCCCGACACTCCGACCATTTCGAAAAGAGGCGGCGGCTCTATGAGCCGCCGCTATAATTTATTCTTTATTATCGTCAATCGACTGGATCATTGGGCTGTGTGTATAATACATTCTCACATAGCTGACAAAGGAAAACAGCAGGACAGCAATATCAACACCCGTAATAATATATTCAGCGGTTTTGCTGATATCCGGGAACAGCACCAGGACGATCAAACTGATGAACAGAACTGCTGTGCTGATCTTTCCGGCAATCAATGCACCTTTGAGAATCTTGCCCTTTCGCAGGATCAAGAACCCGGCAATCGCCTGAAACAGCTCCTTGATTACAAACAAAACCGTCAGTAACAGCAGAACAGGGTTCTGTCGCCGGATCAGCAGACAGACGATCAATGTAAACTGCGTAGCTTTATCTGCCAGCGGATCGAGAATCTTGCCTGTGTTGGAGATCATATTGAAATGTCGGGCGATCTTGCCGTCAATCAGGTCAGTCAGGCAGGATACTGCCAAAATTGCCGCAGCCAGGAAGTAATCCTCCGGCTTTTCCGCACGCAGATACAAGACCACATACACTGGAATCAAAATCAGCCGGAACAGACTGAGCACATTTGGAATTGTAAACAAATCTTTTTTCCAGTCTTTTGCGAACATCAAACTTTCCTCCGTTGGTTGTATATGCAACCAAGTATATTATATGTGCATACCTTCCAATAATCAAGGGAGTTTCTAACAATTTAATAATTAATTTCCAATTTGTTCGCTTATTCCGGCTGGGTAAGTGCATTTACGGCCATCGGATAATGCAACGCAAGATGCTTCCAGGTAATTTTGTCCAATTCACCCGTAACCGGCAGCAGGCTCATCTGCTGAAAAGATGCAATGGAATCCGCCGTTGCCAGGTCCAGAATGCCGTTCATCCCCGGCTGCGTAATGCCAGGATACTGCTGCGACAAAACGATGAGAATTGCCTGCACAATGTATAAATTGGGATTGCGTTCTCCCCGACGGATCACCTGCCCCGGATCCAAAATAATCCGCAGAAGCTCGGCTTCTCCCTGCTGGATCAATGCCAGCTCGTAGCGTGCCACGATCGCCTCCCAGGTATCCTGATCCGTAACACCGGTCACAGGCAGACCGGCGCTGCGCTGAAATGCGGAAACGGCCCGGATCGTATCGTTGCCATAGATCCCATCCGGTACTACGCTGGGCAGTCGATCATCATTTTCTCCAATGACACGCAGCATCTGTTGCAGGCTGCGAATTGGCCGGCCTACAAAGGTTTCATTCGGTCTCATCGAATCACCTCCTGCGAAATCGGATCCTGCTGCCCGGAGGCAAGATCTCTGCCCGGGAATTGGGTCAATGTTGTTGAACGGGAATACCGGGTACGGCCATTGTTATTGGGTGCAAACGCTGTGACGGCATTGTCTGACTGCCGTGGGAAGGTTTCACCATTGCGCAGGCTGGTATTCTCAATGCCGGCAAACTGGTCATATATCTCGTCCCAGGTAACCGCATCCACCGCACCGGTCTGCGGCAAGCCAAAATATCTCTGTGCAGCCAGCACAGCATTCTCGGTAGCCGGGCCGAAAATGCCGTCCACCTCAAGACGGGGAATGTTATTGATATACGCAGACAGCACAGACAGCATATACTGCAGATGTCGCACATTATCGCCGGTTGCCCCCTCCTCAAGGGAGTTGGGATAAGACCAGTTGATGGAATAAAACTGCTGACCGTTGCTGCGAAGCTCATTGAGGTTTGTTACCGCTGTGTACAGCCGCACTAACGCGTACCAGGTAGCCGGCCCGACGACGCCATCCGGTGTCAAATCGAATATTTCCTGAAATTCGCGCACTGCAGCTTCTGTTCTGCTGCCAAATATTCCGTCAACCGAAGGGATCTTCGGAATTGCCGGATAATTCTGTGAAATACGATTCAGCTCAACCTGAATAACAACAACAGACGGCCCGGAGCTGCCTCTGCTCAGCGGTGAACCGGGATAGGAGGACGTAATGCCACGAATGGGGGCATTGTTCACGATCTCCACATTGCCGTAATAATTGCGCAGGATCTGGGTAGAATTTAAGCCCTGCTGCGCAAGATTCTGACTCCCCCATTGGCTTAAACCCTCGCAGGTAACTGTAGTGCCATTGCAGAATTTGGCGGCAAGCGGCTCCACAAATCCCGGGCGACGCAGATAATCATTAAAGAGCTCATCGGCGATACGGGATATCCTGTCAAAATAAGCCCTGCCGTTGACAAATGCCTGGTCAATGGCTGTTGAATTGGTAATGTCGAAATCATAGCCTCTGCTGCGGTAAAACTCTGTATACACCCGATTCAGCGCAAAGGATGTGATCGCGAGAATATTCGCCCGCAGCGCACTGTCATCCCAGGTTGGATAGATTTCGCTGGATGCAACATTTTTCACATAGTCAACGAATGGTACGGTTACATTTGCGGCATTGGAGCTTGGTGAGCCCAAATGCACCGTAATATTCTGTGGTACAAACGGTATGACTGTGGGCATAATTCAACCTCCTACAGATTCTGTGGCGGTGTCAGGAAGGTTTCTGACCTGCTCCACTGTGACGGCAATTCCGACAATGGGATCATCTCCAAATCCTGCTGCGTTACCGTATCGGCGAACACCTGCAGATCATCAATTTGTATCTGTTCGTAGCCTGCAAGCCTTGCATACAGCTTTACCGACGTAAAAGGCGCTACAGTGCCCGGAGAAAGACTTTCTGACCGCTCCGGCACCGGGACCTCGATGGGTGTTATTCTGCCACTGCGATCCGTCAGGCGCATCGCAAGGACAGTATTATCAGATGTTGTGACAGAAATTGCAACATCCTTTAGGGGAAGCTGTGCAAAACTGGAATAGGCGTGTACTTGTATGTAGCCTACTGATGGCAAATGAATCCCTCCTTTTGCTTGCTCAGGTTATAATATGCGCAAAGTCAATCTCTTGACACTCCTTTCAATTTGCCGTATGATAAAAGAAAAGGAGGTATGCATTATGCTTCACGAAACTTTCCACTTAAAAGAGATTTATCCGGCTCTTGCGGATTTAAGCAACGACCCCACCCTGACCACTTATCTGCCTTACAATTTATCGGAAATGGGCAGACAGGAGCAAAAGCATCCGGCAATTCTGCTTTGTCCCGGTGGCGGTTATTCATTTTGCAGCCAGCGTGAGGATGAGCCCATTGCGCTGAAACTGCTTTCCTGGGGGTACCGGGTATTTATCCTGACTTACTCCTGCACGCCCTGCCATTTCCCTGCTCAGCTTTGCGAAGTAGCTGCTGCTATGGATATGATCCACACAAACGCAGACAAGTGGCACATCGATGTGAATAGAATTGCCATTATGGGCTTCTCCGCCGGCGGTCATTTGGCAGGACATTATTCCAACAGCTACAACTGTCCTGAGGTCCGGGCAATATTTCCCGACAGTAAAGCTGTTGCGGCCACTGTTCTTTGCTACCCGGTAATTACCACTGATCCAATTTGGAGTCACGTGGGTACAATACAGAACGTGGCCGGCCATACAGAGCTTTCTGATGCGGATATCGCAATGTATTCTGTTGAAAAACTTGTGACCAAGCAAACACCGCCTGCCTTCATTTGGCAGACTGCCGCAGACGATGTTGTGCCGGTAGTAAACTGTCTCCTTTATGCGCAGGCTCTTGCTGAGCACGGGGTTTCCTTTGCGCTGCATATCTACCCCCATGGCAGACACGGACTTTCCACAGTGGACGCAACGAGCTGCGAGCCGCTGGATGATCTTACCCGATACGCCGGTCAGTGGCTACCCGCACTGAAGGATTGGTTGGAAGTAACCCTTTAATCAAGAAAGGACTGCTTATGATTCAAAAAATCACTTCCATTGACCCCAATTTACAACCATTTGCAGACGATCTGCAGCTGCGGATGGACAACTATGTCGCAACGAAGGCTGCGCTGCTAAAATCCGGACAAACATTGAACGATTTTGCAAACGCCCATCTGTACTTCGGTATTCACCGGACAGAGGATGGCTGGGTCTACCGGGAATGGGCCCCTGCTGCAGATGCGATGTACTTTATGGGCGACTTTAACGGCTGGGATCGCCGCAGCCATCCTATGGCAAAGCTGGATAATGGCGTATTTGAGATTGTTCTTCCCGGTGCCGATGCCCTGCGAAACGGGCAAAAGGTCAGTGCCATTGTGATTCACAACGGTCAGGAGCTGGAGCGGATCCCTGCATATGCAAATTATGTGGTGCAGGATCCCAACAACCATCAATGGAACGCCGCTATTTATCACAGCGCACCATTTGAATGGACAGATGATGGCTTCCAGCCGCAAAAGAATCTGTTTATTTACGAGTGCCATATCGGTATGGCGCAGGAAGACGGCAAGATTGGTAGCTATCAGGAATTTCGTCAGCACAACCTGAAACGAATCAAGGCGCTGGGCTATAATACAATTCAGATTATGGCGGTAATGGAGCATCCTTACTATGCTTCTTTCGGCTATCAGGTGACCAATTTCTTCGCGCCATCCTCCAAATTCGGCACACCGGATGACCTGAAGGCGTTGGTTAACACCGCCCACGCAATGGGCATCACTGTTTTGCTGGATGTGGTGCATTCCCACGCCGCGCCCAATTCCCGGGAAGGCATCAATCAGTTTGACGGCTCGGAATTCCAGTATTTCCACGAAGGTGCCAAAGGTAACCACAGCGCCTGGGGTACAAAATGCTTCAATTATGGCAAGCCGGAGGTTCTGCACTTCCTGCTGTCCAATTTGAAATACTGGCAGACCGAGTTCCATTTCGACGGTTTCCGCTTCGACGGTGTTACCTCGATGCTGTACCACGATCACGGACTGGGCGTTGCTTTCAGCGATCAGAAGCAATATTTCTCAATGAATACCGATTTGGATGCCGTAACCTATCTTCAGCTGGCAAATGAGCTGGTGCGCCAGGTCAATCCCAATGCCATCACCATTGCGGAGGATACCTCTGCCCTGCCCGGTCTGGCGCTGCCCATTGATGTAGGCGGTGTCGGCTTTGATTACCGGCTGGCAATGGGTGAGCCGGATATGTGGATCCGCCTGCTGAAGGATGTGCCTGATGAGCATTGGAATCTGAACAATATCTATTATGAGCTTGCGATCCGGCGTCCTCAGGAGCGGGTCATTGGCTATGTGGAATCCCACGATCAGGCCCTGGTTGGCGACAAAACGGCAATGTTCCGTATGTGCGATCAGGAGATGTACTGGGGTATGGAAAAGTCCTACCGCAGCTTTACAATTGACCGCGCAATGGCGCTGCACAAAATGCTGCGGCTGCTGACGATGAGTCTTGGCGGCGAGGGCTACCTGACCTTTATGGGCAATGAGTTCGGCCATCCCGAATGGATCGACTTTCCCAGAGAGGGCAACGGCTGGAGCTATCATTATTGCCGCCGCCAGTGGAGTTTGGCGGATAATGAGGCACTGAAATACAGCTTCCTGAATGCGTTTGAAAAAGATATGGTGGCTATGGCCAAGAAGCAAAAAGTGCTGTCCGGCCAGGACAAGCAGCTTATGATCCACGAGGATGACAAGGTAATGGTCTACAAAAAGGGCGGTGCGCTCTTCGCTTATAATTTCCACAGCACCAAATCCTTTGAGGGCTATTTCATTCCGGTCCCCGGTCCGGGTAAATATCAGGTAATGATGAGTACCGACGATTTCTGCTACGGCGGCGACGGCCGGATCTACCATCTGTGCTATGAAGCAAGAAAGACCGAAAATGGCACTTACGGCTTCCAAATCTACCTTCCCAGCCGCACTGCGGTGGTTTTCCGCAAGGTAAAATAAACGAGATTTTCGGGCGTGATTAACACGCCCGATTTTCCGTTAGAATTGCCGCAAAATTCGAAATAAAGGCTTGACAAAACCAGAAAAGTGTTGTAAGATACACAAGCTGTCACGCAACAGCCTTATGGAGAAGTCGCGTAGCTGGCCGAGCGCGCACGATTGGAAATCGTGTATACCCCAAAAGGGTATCGAGGGTTCAAATCCCTCCTTCTCCGCCATAACACAAACCCCATCCAATCGGATGGGGCTTGTTTTTTGACTAAGAAAAAAATGCAAAGGGACTGCCGTTGGCAGTCCCTTTTTAGATTTACTTTGCGAATGCAAGCAAGGATGCTGCGTCCAGCTTATCGCAGTTTGCAATGAAGCCGGCCAGTTCGGCAGCGATCTTCTTGGTGCCACCAATATCGTTACTTTCGATATTCAGAGGCATCAGCGGATCGTGCAGAGAAAGCCGCAGCAGGAACCATCCGTTGCCGTGCGCCTCGTCAAGATTAACACGGACACCCTCATAATTGCTCGGTGCCAGGCTCCAGCCTTCCTTCGTAGCGGCATAAGCGGTCAGCTCCTCAATGACCTGCAGACCGTAGGGCTTGAAGTCATCCAGCGCAATGTTCATACGGAACTCGCAGCTCTCTGCAGGCTCTTCCAGGGTGGCGATCAGGGATTCCAGGGTATAGCCTTCCTTCTTGCCACGAGCCAGCTCGATCAGCAGCTTGGTGACCAGATAAGCGCCGTCATCCAGGAAGTAGTTTTCCTTCAGCGCACCGTGGCCGGAGGTCTCGATGGCAAGCTGGCTATCCTGACCGGCATTGTTCAGCCGGATGGACTCGTTGATCACATTGCGGTAACCTCTCTTAAAGCGGTGATGCACGCCACCCTTTTCCATAATAAACTTGGCAAGGCCGGTGGAGGTGATGGAGTCGGTAACGATGGTAGTACCGGGATATTCCCGCAGCAGGATCGCTGCCAGCATTGCAATAATACGGTTGCGGTTCAGCTCACTGCCGTCGGAAAGCACAGCGCCGGCGCGGTCAACATCGGTGTCGAAGATGATACCCAGGTCGGCATTGGTTTGCTTAACAGCCTCGGTGATGCTCTCCATTGCTTCCTTATTTTCAGGGTTGGGAATATGATTGGGGAAGCTGCCGTCAGGCTCCAGGAAACGGCTGCCGTCAGTATTTGCGCCCAGGGGCTTCAGCACCTTATCCACATAGAAGCCACCGGCACCATTGCCGGCATCCACTACAATCCGGAAGCCGTCCAGGGGCTTCTCCGCGCCGGTCGCGGTGCGAACCTTATTCACAAGGATCTGCGCATAGGCATCCATAAACGCGCCCTGGGTCAGCGTACCGGCGGTCAGACCGGTAGCAGCATCACCCTCAGCATACGCAAGGATCTGCTTAATATCCGCAGACTCCAGGCCACCGGCAGGCGTGAAGAACTTAAAGCCATTGCGATTAAAGGGCAGATGGCTGGCGGTGATCATCACAGAGCCGTCAAAGGCATAGCCCTCAGTCACTGTGGACATAAACATTGCAGGCGTGCTGGCCATACCGAAATCGGTAACGGCAAGACCTTGCTGCACCATTGCATCGCAGATCCAGCCACACAGAGTCTCACCGGACAGGCGGGAATCCCGACCAACAGCAACACGAATATCCTTCTTGCCGGTCTTTGCAACCAGCCACAGGGCAAAGCCTCTGCCGATATCACGGCAGGCCTGCTCTGTCAGGTTGATATGCTGACCCTCGATACCCTCCAGCGCAACGCCTCGGATATCACTGCCATTTTGCAGCTTCTTGTAATCCATAGTAAAACCTCCAAGTAGAGTTATTATCATCCTACGCCGTTATTCTATCATTTGCCAGCAGCAATTGCAACATAAAAAATCCCCTCCACAGGTGGAGGGGATTTCCCTATTTCTTTTCGTAAACTGTGCCAAAATAAAACGCAATCACCGTCGATACTACGATCATCACATTATCCGCTGAGATGTCCCCTCTCAGCGACAGCACCGCAAAAACCGCAATTACAACCAGCGTTACAAGGGTCTTTACCTTGATAAGATTGGCTAGGTTTTTAATAAACTCCATAAGTACCTCCTATTTATGATATGCTTCCAAATCACTGATGCGGTGGTTGATCACCTTAATCTGCTCCTCCACCACAGGCATTCTTTGTGCAAAATGATTATGCTCCCGGACTTCCCTGGTCAGCTCCACCAGCTTGGTATCCGTTACGGCCTGAGATGTACGGATGGCGTGTTCGCTTTTCTTGACAGCTGCAAAATTGCTGACAAACACACCGATCAGCGATAAGCCGCCGGTAATCAAAGCCACAACAACTGCGTTCGTCATATGATCACCGATACCCCAGCAGCGCCGCCATCGTATTGGGTCCAGCAATGCCATCAGGCTCCAGGCTCTCAGAAACCTGATACAATTTCAGCGCAGCTTCTGTCTGCGATCCGAAGCTGCCATCCACCCCGGTTTCACCGCAGGAAAAACCCTTTCCAATCAGCAATGTCTGCAGCGCTTCCACCTGCTTTCCACGGCTACTACGGCGAATGCTGACCAGCTCCAGCTTATAGGGATTTCCAACCACCGCACTTTCCTGCTTCTTCTTATCAACGCCAAACCACTCTGCGATCGCCTTTGCTTCCGCTTCGGCCAGCTTTTCAAGATTGGCATCCATCAGAAGAAACTGTGCCTGCGCTTTATTTGTATAGAAGCCGTGCTCCAAGATCACGGCAGCGGTCCCAACACTGTGGGCGCCACGCAGCACGCCATAGTAATCATCCTTGTAGCCGTTGCCATCCCGATCGCTGGAAGATTTCTTCGTCCAGGCTTCAGCCTTTACACCCATAATCTCAGCTACGCAATCGCTGAGCAGCTTTGCAACCTGTTTGCTCTGTTCATCGATAGCGCCACAATCATCATCTACCATGTGAACACCCAGCACATAATTTGCATTGGTATTCCCGGCAGCATTCGCGTGGATCGAGAGAAACAGATCGCAACCCTTAGCCTGCTTTCCCCGGATCGTCAGCTCCATAGCTGAATTGATGCCGGTTCTCGTCTTGATCACCTTGATCCCATAGGCCTTCAGCTTCTGAGCCAGCAGATCGTGCAGTTTCCAGTTAAACTCAGACTCGTAAAATTCCGGTACAACAGGGCTGCGGTTTTCCTTAGCGCAATGTCCAGCGTCCAGGCAAACAATAGGGGTCTTATGGCCGTTTTTAACATTTTTCATAATTATCCTCCTGTTATTCTTAAGTGTCCCCTCAACCCGAGGATAAAAAAGAAGCGAAGTTGCATAATAATATGCAACTTCGCTTAATTTATGACTATTTTCCATCAAAACAGGCTGACCTGGCTGGTCTCAGGCAAATCGCCAAATGCGCCTGCTTCCCTGAGCATCTGTATATGGGTCTTGGACACCTTGGGACAGGCTTGTGCCACCTCTTCAATGGAGATGAATTGCTTGCCCTTTCTGCCTTCCATCAGATCCCAAGCGGCATTTTCGCCCAGGCCTGAGATGGATACGAAAGGTGGCAGCAGCTTGCCATCTACAATGAGGAACTTGGTAGCGTGGCTCTTATAGATGTCGATAGGCAAGAACTCAAAACCACGCAGATAATACTCATAGGCAACCTCCAGCGTGGTCAGCAGTTCCTCGTCCTTTGCAGTCGCCGCTTCGTTGTTATCAATTGCGTCGATATTGGCCTTCACCCGCTCGATACCTTTGGTCATCAGATTGGCATCAAAGCCGCCCTTTTGGCTGCGGCGGTAGAAATATGCCGAATAGAACGCCAGCGGATGATAGACCTTAAACCAGGCAATGCGGAACGCCATCATAACATACGCAACTGCGTGAGCCTTCGGAAACAGATACTTAATCTTCTTGCAGGATCCAATGTACCAATCCGGCACACCGGCTGCTACCATTTCCTCTTCCGCGCCAGGAGGCAATCCCCTGCCTTTACGGACAGATTCCATAATCTTAAATGCCCGCTTTTCGGGAATGCCGCAGGAGATCAGGTAGATCATAATGTCGTCACGACAGCCGATGGTGCCATCCACAGTGGCAGTCTTGGAAGTGATCAGGTCCCGGGCATTGCCAAGCCACACGTCCGTACCGTGGGTGTAGCCGGAAATACGCACCAGGAAGTCAAATTTCTCCGGCATTGTATCCAGCAGAACACCACGGGTAAACCGGGTGTTGAATTCAGGCACCGCAACTGCACCAGTGGGGCCAAGAATCTTGTCATCCTCATAGCCCAAAACCTTGGAGCTGGTAAAGATGGACATTGTGGCCTTGTCGTCCAGCGGAATTGTCTTGGCATCGATGCCGGTCATATCCTCCATCATACGGATCATCGTCGGATCGTCGTGGCCCAGCATATCCAGCTTCAGGAGGTTTTCCTCCATAGAGTGGTATTCAAAATGGGTGGTGATCTGGTCAGAATCCTCTGCATCAGCCGGATGCTGCACCGGGCAGAAATCCCAAATCTCGTTTTCCTTGGGAATAACCACCAAGCCGCCGGGATGCTGTCCGGTAGTACGGCGCACACCTTCACAGCCTGCTGCCAAACGAGCCATTTCCACACCCGTAGCAGTCCTGCCGTTATCCTCCAGGTACTTTTTCACGAAGCCGAATGCCGTCTTATCCTTCACCTTGCCAATGGTACCGGCTCGGAAAACCTGAGATTTTCCAAACATTTCGATACAATACGCGTGGGCTGCGGCCTGATACTCGCCGGAGAAATTCAGGTCAATATCCGGGACTTTATCGCCACCGAAGCCAAGGAAGGTTTCAAAGGGAATGTTGAAGCCATCCTTCTCCATCGGCGTTCCGCACTTGGGGCAGGTCGCATCCGGAAGGTCAGCGCCGCAGTTAAATTCCTTGGGCACATCCAGGATCGTATGCTTGCACTCCGGATTCGGGCAGCGGTAATGGGGCGGGAACGAGTTGACCTCCGTAATGCCAGAAAGGTAAGCCACAATAGATGAGCCAACCGAACCACGGGAGCCAACCAGATATCCGTGATCCAAAGAGTTCTGCACCAGCTTCTGCGCAGACATATAGATCACATCGTAGTGGCAGGTGATGATATCGTGCAGCTCAGTTTCCACACGATCAACCATCAGCTTCGGAGGATTATCGCCATACAATCGGTGGAACTTGCCGTACACCAAAGCCTTCAAATCTTCAGCAGAGTTTTCAATAGACGGCGCAAACAGCTTATGCGGCACAGGGCGCACCGTCTCGCACATATCTGCAATCATATTGGTGTTGGTAACAACTACCTCATAGGCCTTATCTGCACCCAAATATGCAAACTCCTGCAGCATATCCTCTGTCGTGCGGAAATACAGCGGCGTTTCATAGCCGGGCTCATCCAAATTTTTGGTATTCAGCAAAATTCTGCGGAAGATCTCATCCTCCGGGTTCATAAAGTGAACGTCGCCGGTTGCGCAAACCGGCTTGCCCAGCTCTTCACCAAGCCGGACAACTGTGCGGTTAAACTCCCGCAACTGTTCCACATCCGTTGCAATGGGCGCCTTACCCGGCTTCTCCGGACGCAGCATAAAGGCGTTATTTGCCAGCGGCTGTATCTCCAGAAAATCATAGAAGGATGCGATATTTTTGAGATCCTCCATCCGCTTTCCGGCTGTGATCGCCTGGAACAGCTCTCCGGCTTCGCAGGCAGAGCCTATGATCAAACCTTCACGCAGCTCCATCAAAAGGGACTTGGGAATTCTGGGCACCTTCTTGAAATAGTCCAGGTTGGAGACAGAGATCAGATGGTAAAGATTCCGCAGGCCGGTCTGATTCTTTGCCAGCAGAATGATATGATAGGGTCTTCCCGCAAAGATAACGCCCTTGGAAGGCTTTGTAGCAAAATACGCACCGGCCTCCTGCAGGGTGTTCAGGCCAATATCATTCAGCATACGGGTAAGCTTTACCATAATTTGGCCGCAAATGTTGGCATCATCTGCTGCACGGTGATGGTTGAAATTCGGCAGCTTCAGCGCTTTTGCTACCAAATCCAGCTTATATCGATTAAGCTGGGGCATCAAGTGCTGAGAAAGTGACAGCGTATCTACCGCCGTCAGATTGTAGGCAATGCCCTGCTTGCGGCAAGCGGCACGAATAAAGCCGGTGTCGAACTTTGCGTTGTGCGCAACCACAACACGGTCGCCCACAAATTCCATAAATTGCGGCAGCACCTCATCGATCAGCGGTGCACCAGCCAGCATTTCATTGGTAATTTTGGTTAGGTCGATGATTTCCTGGCTCAGCTTGCGCTGCGGATCTACAAAGGCCTGGAAGCGTTCCTGCTCCTTGCCACCAGCAAAACGCACCGCACCGATCTCGATGATGGTGTCATTTTCAGAAGATAGTCCGGTGGTCTCCAGGTCAAACGCAACAAATTCTCCGTCAATTGGCAAATCCTGAGAGCCGATAATGACCTGACGGCCATCCACATCATTCACGAAATATGCTTCACAGCCATAAAGCACCTTAATGGGCTCGTCCGTTCCTGCGATCTTTGCGGCCTTTCCGCCTTCCACAGCGTGCATCGCATCAGGGAACGAATGGGCACAGCCGTGATCGGTGATGGCAACCGCCCGATGTCCCCAGGCTGCCGCCTGGCGCACAGCAGCCTCGGTATCCGTCAGGGCGTCCATATTGCTCATAGAAGTATGCAGATGCAGCTCAACACGCTTTGCACCCTCAGCAAGGTCTTCACGCTTTGCCATCTTACCAGGCATCATTGCGTACGGATTCAGCACAAGATCATTGTCATATTTATCAATTGTCAACTTGCCCTGGATGCGCAGTACAGCGCCTTCTTTCGCATATTCCAGGAAAGGCTTAGCCTCATCGTTCTCAAAAAAGCGCTTTACACGGATCGAGCCGCTGTTATCCGTCATATCAAAGCATACTACCCAGGCATTGCGCTTTTTCAGCTCCTTGTGATCCACAGCAAAGACACGGCCTTCCACGATAACGCCGCCCATATCCAGCTCGATGTCCTTCATCTTAACGGCATCACCGCGGAACACACGGCCATAGTAAGCAGTGGGCTTCTCGGCCACTTCCTTCTTGGTAACAGAAGGCGCAGGCATCGTGCTGATCACATCCTGCCGCATCCGGGCCAGCGCATCAAAAAGCTGCTGGCTGTCCATCGTTTCACCGGCAACGATCTCAATCGTAACCTGCACGCCAAACCGCTGCTGCAGAGCAGCCGTTACAGGGCGCACACATTCGTCCAAAATATTCTTACCGTTGCCCATCAGCCGGACGGAGAGGGTGGTTTCCTCCCAATCCCATTGGGCGCCAACCAGTAAGCCTCTTGTCATTGAGTTTTCACGAACGAACAATTGCATCAGTTCATTGTCGTCCATCATCTTCAGCTGATCAGCCGGATGCACCGTCTGAATTGACAGATCGGCCAAATCATAGACTCCGCAAAGATCCCTTGAAATCTTATCAAGCGCTGCATAGGTTATGTACTCCGGGCACTGGACGCAAACGCTGATCTTCCGCTTTTCAGGATCAATATCTGCAGCAGAAACTGCCGCCTGAGACAGTACGCTTTTCAGCGACTCAGGCGGCTCGTAATCCGAAAACATATCCAAAAACAGAATTGTCTCTTTCATAGCGTTCCTCAAAGGGTTTCGATTCTCTTCAGTAACGCAGGCAGCAGCTCATCGTAAGGCAGCTTCTCCACCTGCACTCCTTTTTCAAATATCATACCAAAGCCATCACCACCGGCGATACCGATATCCGCCTCTCTTGCTTCACCGGGACCGTTGACAATGCAGCCCATAACTGCAACCGTGATGGGCTTATTGCAATCTTTCAGCGCTTCATCAACCCTGTTCACCAGGCCAATCAGGTCAATCTGTGTCCGACCGCAGGTTGGGCAGGAAATGATGTTTACGCCATCTTTGCGCAGTCCGGCAGCCTTCAAAATATCCCTGGCTGCATAGACCTCCTGTACAGGATCGTCCGTCAGGCTGACACGGATGGTATCGCCAATGCCATCGAGCAACAGCGAGCCAATGCCAACGGCAGACTTCAGCATACCCATTTTTACAGGGCCAGTTTCCGTCACACCGATGTGCAGCGGATAGTCACACTTGCTCCTGAAAAGCCGTGCCGCACGCACCATCGTGGGAACTGTAGAGGACTTCATAGAGACGCAGGTGTCATAAAAGCCAAACTTTTCCAGCAGCTCCAGGTGGGAAAATGCGCTTTCTACCAATGCATCCGCAGTGGGATGGCCGTATTTTTCCAACAGTGACTTATCAAGGCTGCCGCCATTGACACCAATGCGGATGGGGATCTTCTTATCCTTGCAGATGTCCACCACAGCTCTGACTCTGTCCTCACCGCCGATATTACCGGGATTGATGCGAATTTTTGCCGCACCACCCTCAGCCGCAGCCAGCGCCAGCTTATAGTCAAAATGGATGTCCGCTACCAAGGGCAGCTCGCTCTGCTTGCAGATTTCAGCAAACCCCCGGGCGGCTTCCGTATTCTGAACAGAAAGTCTTGCAATTTGGCATCCGGCTGCACGAAGTGCACGAATCTGCGCCAAAGAGGCTTCAACATCTGTTGTTTTGGTATTGAGCATCGACTGGATCACCACAGGTGCACCGCCGCCAATCAATACGCCGCCCACATTGATTTGTCTGGTCATTTCTTTACCTCGTAAAAATTGTAAAAACATCCTTAAACAGGATCACAGCCATCAATCCCAGCAGCAGAATCATACCGACGCCGTGGATATAGCCCTCGTATTTGGGATCGATCTTTCTTTTGAATATTGCCTCAAAAGCGGTAGTCACCAGCAGGAAAAATACACGGCCGCCATCCAGCGCAGGAATGGGCAGCATATTCATAACTGCCAGGTTAATGGCAATAAAGCCGCCGAAATACAGCATATTCAGCAGCGCATCCACCCAGGTGGGCGATGCACTGGCGACCTGATTCATCTGATCCACGATCATTACCGGTCCGCCCACTTCCTTAAAGCCGACCTGACCGGAAAGCAGCATCTGCAGGCTCATCCGGACATTGCGGACAGAATCCACCGCATTTGCCCAGCCGTAAGCCAGTTTTTCGCCAAAAGTAGGCGATTCATTCAGCGTAAAGTTCATACCGAAGAGCATACGGGTGTTGCCATTTTCATCCGTTACCTGATGCTTTTTCATCTCAAAATCATTGAGCTCCACCTTTTCGCCATCACGGATCACAACGATATCGTGGACCTCACCGGGATTCAGGGAAAGGATCAGGTTGAAATCAGATTGGATATAGACCCGTTCGCCATCTACCTTCCAAATCTGATCACCTACCTGCAACCCCTGCTCACCGCTGACGGTACTGTAGTTTTCAAAGCTCTCAATGGTGGGGGTAATGATATACTGCGTGGGCAGATAGATCATCAGCATAATCAGCACGCCGGCAACAAGATTCATAAACGAGCCTGCAACCAGTATGCACAGCCGCTTCCACCACGCTGCCTTTTGGAAGGAACGGGGATTCTCGGTGTCCTCGTTTTCGCCTTCCATTGCGCAATAGCCGCCAATGGGGATGCAGCGAATGGAATACTGGGTCTCTCCCCTTTTCCATTTCGCCAGCGCAGGGCCCATAAACATAGCAAATTCATTGACCTGCACGCCGGACAGCTTCGCCGCAATAAAGTGGCCAAGCTCGTGAATGAAGATCAGGAAGCTAAAGATCAAAATCGCAAAAACAATCGTCATAATATTCCTCACAAAATGGGGTTATCTTCTCCGGACATACTCCCTAGCCAGCCGGTCAGCCTCCAAAATCTCCTCCAACGTGGGATTTTGGATAAAGGGAACGGTGCGTACAGCACCACTGACAAGATCGTAGATGTCATAAAAGCCGATCTCGTCATTTAAGAACATAGCAACAGCTTCTTCGTTGGCGCCATTCATAACGGGGCAAGCCGTGCCGCCTGCCTGGGCGCACTCTCTTGCCAACGCAAGGCAAGGAAACGCATCCAAATCAGGCTTTGTAAAGGTCAAACCGGCACAAGCCGTAAGATCCAGCCGGTCCACGGGACAGGCGGTTCTTTCAGGATAGGTCAGCGCCAGTTGGATCGGCAGCCGCATATCCGGCGTGCCAAGCTGTGCCATCACAGCGCCATCCACCGTTTCCACCATACTGTGGACGATGCTTTGGCGGTGGATCAGCACATCCACCTGCTGTGCAGGTACCCGGTACAGCCGCATCGCTTCGATTACCTCAAGGCCCTTATTCATCAGTGTCGCGCAATCAATGGTGATCTTTGCGCCCATTTTCCAATTGGGGTGCTTCAGCGCATCGGCTTTTGTAACAGATTTTAGCTGCTCCTTATCCATTCCGTAGAAGGGACCGCCGGAGCAGGTCAGAATCAGTTTATGAATCTCCTTCTTCTGACCAATACCCATAAGGCATTGGAATATAGCAGAATGCTCGGAGTCAACGGGAATGATCTCGGCGCCGTGCTTCTCCGCCTCCGCCATTACCAGCTCACCGGCACAAACCAAAGTTTCCTTATTGGCCAGGCCGATCCGCTTGCCGGCACGAATGGCTGCAAGAGTAGGCTTCAAACCCAGCATACCCACCACAGCGGTGATTACACACTGCGCATCTTCAATGGTAGCAGCCTGCATCAGGCCCTCTTCGCCCCAGGATACGCTTGTGGGAAGATCTTTGATCTTCTCAGCCAAAGCTGCAGCCGCCTCCTGGGTTGCCATAACTGCAAGTTGCGGCTGAAATTCCCGGCATTGCTGCGCCATCAGGTCAACATTGTTGCCTGCTGTCAGTGCAGCCACCTTCACCGGCATCCGGCTGATAATATCCAAGCTCTGCCGACCGATGGACCCGGTAGAGCCGAGAATGCTTACACAGTTAATCATTATTTCACCGCCACAGGAAATACAACCAGCAAAAATTCTACCAACGGTGCAATAATGATCATCGAGTCGAAACGATCCAAAATTCCACCGTGTCCAGGGATCAAGGTGCCGTAATCCTTAATGCCTGCCTGCCGCTTGATAACAGAAAAGCACAGATCTCCGAACACACCGGCTGCAGCGCAAATAATACCATAGACAAATACCGCAAAATAATTGACAGTGAAGCCAAAGGCAATATCCACGATAAACATATACAGCAGCATACTCAGTACAGAAGTAATGACGCCACCGATTGCGCCTTCCACCGTCTTCTTTGGGCTGATAGCCGGAGCCAGCTTCCGTCTGCCAAAATAAAGGCCGGCAAAGTAGGCGCCGGAATCGGAAATGAAAGCGATAATGAAGGGAATCAGCACAAAGAATCTGCCGGTACCGTCAACAACAAGAATGCGGATAATGCTGCTGAACAGATAAGGAATCAGCACACCGGCAACGAAGCAAACGGCAATTTTGTCGAAACGCAGCTTGATATGATTGAGCATCATCTCTGTAAAGATAGCTGCGCAAAACGCCAAAATGCCTGCACTTGCCCAAACCATACTGCAGCCTAAATAACTCCAAATCGCCACCAGCAGAGCCATCACGGCGGTATAGATCACAAGCCGGATATGCTTAACGAAGCCAGTAGCCATCAACAGCTCATATGCAGCCATTGCGCACATCAAGCCAAAAAGGATCGCAGCGACGATCTTTGGCAATGCCAAAAGAATGATCAGCAGCACAGGCACTGCAACGACTGCTGTCATAATACGGGTTCTCATTTCTCTATGCCCCTCCAAAGCGGCGATTACGCCGTCTAAATTCTGCAATGGCCTCATCCAGCTGCGCAGGACCGAAATCTGGCCACAATACATCCATAAACACAAATTCGGAATACACCGTCTGCCACGGCAGGAAATTGCTCAAGCGCATTTCACCGGAAGGCCGGATCACCAGCTCCGGATCCGGAACGCCGGCAGAATCCAAATAGTCGGCAAATGCCGCCTCGTCAAGCTCGCAGGCATTCTTTTTGCCGTCAGCCACATCCTGAGCAAAAGCCCGGATGGCACGCAGAATCTCATCTCTGCCGCCGTAATTAAGGCAGAAATTCACCTGCACCTCGTGGTACTGCGAAGAACGCTCCTGGGCATCCCGGCACAGCTTTTGCAGGCTGGGGCTCAAACGGCTCAGATCTCCAAAGAAGCAGAAGCGGACATGGTTTTTCTCCATATCCCGCAGTGCTTCATTCAGATAATTGCCCAAAAGACGCATAATGCCGGAAACCTCCGCTTCCGAGCGTTTCCAGTTCTCTGTAGAAAAAGCATAGACCGTCAAGTATTTTACGCCCAAAGAGCGGCAATAATTGGCAATCCGACGGAAAGATTCCGCACCGGCACTATGGCCGGCAGTTCGGGGTAAGCCCCGCTTTTTGGCCCAACGGCCGTTGCCATCCATTATAATGGCAATATGTTGAGGGACAAGATTCCCCGCATCAGAAAGTGCCATAAACAGCACCTCTTTCTTTCATTTAATAGCGCTATGGGGCGCATTGCGCGCCCCTGGTCTTTTTACACTTACAGAGCCATAAGCTCCTTTTCCTTGGCAGCGGTTGCATCGTCAACACGCCTAATATTCTTATCAAGGATTTCCTGCAGATCCTTTTCTGCCTTCTTCTGATCGTCCTCAGTGATCTCAGAGTTCTTCTTCAGCTTCTTGACGTAGTCCATACCGTCACGGCGGATGTTACGCATAGCAACCTTGGCTTCTTCCGCATACTTTCTGATCTGCTTGACAAGCTCCTTACGGCGCTCTTCCGTCAGCTGGGGGAAAGTCAGGCGAACAACACGGCCGTCATTCTGAGGATTGATACCCAGGTCGGACATTTGAATTGCCTTGCAGATATCCTTCAGCAGCTTGGTATCCCAGGGCTGAATGACCAGTGTACGGGCATCCGGAGAAGAAATAGTGGCAACGCCGTTCAGAGGAGTCTCGCTACCATAGTATTCCACGGTGATCCGATCAAGAACACGGGGGTTGGCACGGCCGGCACGAACGGCACCAAATTCATCCTGCAGGTGGTCCAGGGCCTTATCCATTCTTCTGCTAAATTCACTAAAATCAACGCTCATAATTAGTCCTCCTTAACGATAGTTCCGATTTTTTCACCGCATACCACGCGGATAATGTTCTCAGGGTCAGCCAGGGCAAAGCACACCAGCTTCATATGGTTGTCCATAGCCAGGGTCATAGCTGTGGTGTCGGTCGCCTTCAGATGGCGGGCCAGCACCTCATCGTATGTAAGCGCATCGAACTTAACGGCTGTGGGATCCACATTGGGATCGGCGGAATAAATGCCGTCCACATTCTTTGCCATCAGGATCGCATCTGCCTCGATCTCTACACCACGCAGCACCGCACCGGTGTCTGTGGAGAAATAAGGATTGCCAGTACCGCCGGCAAAGATAACAACTTTACCGCTATTAAGGTAACGCTCCGCCCGGTCTCTTGTAAAATACTCGCAGAACTTTTCCATTTGCACTGCACAAAGCACACGGGCATCCACACCGTGCTTTTCCAGCGCATCGGCAACTGCGATAGAGTTCATCACCGTAGCCAGCATACCCATTGCATCGCCGTGAGAGCGCTGCATTTTGTCCGCGCCATCCTTGACACCGCGCCAAAAGTTACCGCCGCCAATGACGATACCCATCTGCACGCCCAAATCCACACAGGTCTTAATAACCTTACAGACGGAATTGATCATATCAAAGTCCAGACCACGGTGCTTTTCACCGGCCAGCGCCTCACCGCTGATCTTCAGCAGCACACGCTTAAATTTAACATCAGGCAAAGAAAATCACTCCTTCCATATATCTTCTCCTATTCTAATATAAAAGCTACAAATTGACAACTAAAATTTTCAGTTTTCCTCTAATGTTTTCATAAATTTCATCAATTTTCTTATAAGCTAATTTTATGTTGCAAAAAATTAGCAAATGGGTTATAATGCATTAAATTGGAATTTTAGCGAAATGAGGTTAAAATAATGGCTGAAATTACGGAAAGCAAGAATTTTATCCACGCCTTTATTGAGGAAGATATCGCTGAGGGCGGTCGGTATGCCGGCAAAACTGTCCATACCCGTTTCCCGCCTGAGCCCAACGGCTATCTTCACATCGGTCACTGCAAGGCGCTGATTATCGACTTCGGCACTGCTGAGAAATTCGGCGGTATGTGCAACCTGCGTATGGACGACACCAACCCCACCAAGGAGGATGTGGAATTCGTCCACGCCATCCAGGAGGATATCCATTGGCTGGGCTTTGGTTGGGGCGATCGCTTCTTCTACGGCTCTGACTATTTTGAAAAGACCTATGAGCTGGCAGAAACCTTGATCAAAAAGGGTTTGGCGTATGTCTGTGAGCTGACCCCTGAGCAGTTTAAGGAATATCGTGGCGACCTGACTACCCCTGCCACCTCTCCCTACCGGGATCGTCCCATTGAGGAGAGCCTGGATCTGTTCCGCCGTATGCGCGCCGGTGAATTTGAGGACAACAAGTACACCCTGCGTGCCAAGATTGATCTGGCATCCGGCAACTTCAATATGCGTGATCCGGTTATCTACCGCATCCGCCATATGCATCATCACCGCCAGGGCGATAAGTGGTGCATCTACCCCATGTATGACTTTGCCCATCCCATTCAGGACGCGCTGGAGGGTATCACCCACTCTCTGTGCTCTTTGGAGTTTGAAAACCACAGACCCCTTTACAATTGGGTCGTTGAGAATGTCGGTCTTGATCATCATCCCCGGCAGATCGAGTTTGCCCGGTTGGGTATTGACCATACGGTGCTTTCCAAGCGCAAGCTCAGAGCCTTGGTCGAGCACGGCTACGTTTCCGGTTGGGACGATGCCCGTATGCCCACATTGTGCGGTCTGCGCCGTCGTGGCTACACTCCCAAGTCTATCCGCAACTTCTGCGATCGCGTAGGTGTTGCGAAATCTCCCAATACCATTGAATACGGCTTCTTAGAGCATTGTCTCCGGGAGGATCTGAATGAAACCGCACAGCGGGTCATGGCAGTTCTGAAGCCCATCAAGCTGACCATCACCAATTACCCCGAGGATAAGACCGAGATCTTCACTGTACAAAACAACCCCAACGATCCCGAGGCCGGCACCCGTGAGATCTCCTTCTCCCGGAATCTTTGGTCCGAGGCCGACGATTTCCTGGCAGAGCCCATTCCCAAGTATAAGCGGCTGTACCCCAACGGACCGGAGTGCCGCCTGAAGGGTGCCTACCTGATCACCTGCACCGGCTGTGTGCTGGATGATGATGGAAATGTGGTAGAGGTTCT
>JAZSCE010000048.1:0-28361 GCA_045602725.1 Faecousia sp.
CCTACCCGCCCTTCCTTCGTAACGCCTACTCTGGCGCACACCGAAGCGCCTGTAGTTACTGAGCCTCCCGTTACCGGAGCACCTGTAGTTACTGAGCCTCCCGTTACCGAAGCGCCTGTAGTTACTGAGCCTCCCGTTACCGAAGCGCCCGTGATTACAGAACCCGCTCCCACCAAAGTACCAGAAGCCACCAAAGCGCCGGAAGCTACCAAGGCACCGGAAGCTACCAAAGCGCCAGCGGCTGAATCCACTAAGCCCGTTGACACGCAGCCCGTTCTAACCACCCCCAGCTCTACACCACCTTCCACCCCGAATAACTATATATTAGATACCATTATTGCTATCTTCCCGTGGTGGGCGCTATCTATTCTGTCCGTGATTGTTATTGCTTTAATCATTAAGATGCGAGTATCAAATTCTCAGGCACAAACCACTTCGGAGCAGACACCTGGTCAGCCTGAATCTGTTGCCGCCCCTGTTGCTGTAGCCCCCGAGACTGCCGCACAAGAGGTCGCAGCGAGCGAACCTGCTGCCAGTGAGTCCGCTGCGGTGGACAACGAAGATGCAGTGTGTGCGCCCATCGTCGCCACTCCCGTCAATGACATCCCTGAGAAAGCGATTATTGAGGATGCCACAAGCACCCCAATTGCCGATATCCCCCCCGCAGTGGTCGCCGCAGTTACTGCTGAGGCAGATGCGATATCCGCACCTGTTTCCGACACTCCCGCAGTGGCCACCGTAGATACCGCTGAGGAAGATGTGATAAGCACGCCTGTTTCCGATACTCCTGCTGAAGCCATCACCGCAGAGCCTGCAGCAGAAGACACCGCAGGTATCCCCGTTGATGATGCCCCCACTGATGCGGAGTCTCATAAAAAGGCACATTCCAAAACAACGGAAGCGCCAAAATCCAATCCCTTTGATGTTCTCAAGGGCTTTGTTAAGAAAATTGCAAAGAAAATTCCCGCCACGCATAAACAAGTATGGCGCAAATTTGCAAAGCACCCCCTTGCTTATTTGAAGCATGTTACTAAGGATCCCGTCAACACGCTTGCCGAGGCCGAGGCTTGCGAACAAGAAATCAAACCTATGCTCCATGCGTCCCTTGGCGTTTTGGGTGCCGGTGTAGCCTTACAGGTTATTGCACAATTGGAATTTATGGCGGCACTTTCCTTTGTCGGTTTGGTCGGTGTTGTATTCTTTTACTTCTTGCTTGGTTCTCTCGACAAGATCAAAGCACGATTCAGCGCACTTACCTGTGATCACTGTAAAACCCTAATGGAACTGACAACTCACGAGGACTTTGTAAAGTATGTTGCCTATGTTATCGAAAAAGATGAAGCAACATTTAGAAACGGTCAACGCCCTATAACTTCTCCAACAAATGGTGTGCATTCTCATGTTAAGGTTTCTGCCAGCGCCACTGCCAAGCTTTCTGTTGATATCACCTGTCCCCACTGTGGCACAGTAAAGCATTTGAAATACAGTGCCACCCCATTTGAGTGTCATACTGAACTCAAAAATGTTAGCACTCGTGACTTTGAATTTGTTTTTAGCAATATGGAGTCCAAAGTAATGGCTGCTGTCAACGATTATAACGATACTGAAAAGCGGGCAAGGATCCCGTATACTTTCCACAGCACCAAAAATCCCAATTTTGAGAATCGACACACTTTCAAAGGAGCCAATGCACCTGACGCACACCCAGATTATATGGGTGTAAGAGTCGACTTCCATAAAGATGTTGAGGAAATGCTTGAGCATTATATTGTGCTGAAAGACCTGTATGGTTCCCTGGTCGACCCCACAAAAGAAAAGAAAAAGAAAAAATAATGAATACAGCGCAGGGAATTTCCCTGCGCTGTTTCTCTTGGATTTACTTTTTTCGCCAGCCGTGCTATAATGCGACTATAAGAATTCTATCGTCCGAGGTGAACACTATGTCCGAAGCCAACACCCTCGCTAAGCACCGCATTTTTAGCGGCAGCGTACTGAAGCTGATCGCCGTCATCACAATGCTGATTGACCACACCGGCTATGTATTTTACGCATTCCCCATTTTCCGGCAGCCGCTTTTTACCGCCCTGGGAGAAACTGTAACCATTTATTTCATCCTGCGCAAGATCGGCAGACTTGCCTTCCCCATCTACTGCTTCCTGATCGGCGAAGGTCTGCGCCATACCCGCAGCCAAATTAAATATCTCCTGCGGCTTTTGGCATTCGCTATCCTCTCCGAAATTCCCTTTAACCTGATGATCAGCGGCAATCTGCTCTGTCCGGAGCATCAAAATGTATTCTTCACACTGTTTTTGGGCGCACTGTCCATTTACTTTTACCGGAGCATCAACTGTAACCTTTTGAAAGCCCTCCTGATGCTGGCGGCATTGGGCATTTCCACTGTGCTGGAGGCAGACTACGGCACAGCCGGTATGGTGATCATTGTTCTGCTGTACGTGCTGCAGGGTCATCCCATCGTGCAGGCCATCGCCGGCTATCCGCTGTTTTCCGGCGGCATCTATGCCGTGGCAGCCTTTATCCCCATCAATATGTACAACGGCCAGCGGGGTTTTATCAAATCCCCGATCCTCAAGTATTTCTTCTACCTGTTCTATCCCCTGCACATGCTGTTGCTTGTTGCCATTAAGCAGCTTATCATCAAGGGAGTGATTTGATGACGGAATGCAAGCCCCAATATGACCAGCTTCACGAATATGAATTCTACCCCGTCAATCTGCTGACGGAATATCAGCAATGCATCGACGAGGGCTTGGACATCGAAGCCTATAAGGATGTATTCACCGCTGTATATTACCTGCCCAATGACGAGGTGAAGAAAAAGCTGGGCGATGCGCTTTTCGAGGCGGTCTGCCGCGCCAAACAGCGCGAAGGCTACCCCTACAACGAGCCCTCTGACCTCGCTTCCATTCAGGCGCTGCGCAAGCCCCACAGCTACGCAAAAGCTGCGCCCTCCGATATGGATGACAAGCTGCTGGGCGCCTGGCTGGGTCGCACCTGCGGCTGTATGCTGGGCAAGTCCATTGAGGGTATCCGCTCCGACGAGCTGATTCCCTTCCTGAAGGAAACCGGAAACTATCCCCTGCACCGCTACATCCTGCGCAGCGATATCACCGATGAGCGCCGCAGCAAGTACAAATTTCCCCTGGCAGACGGCATCTATGCCGACGAGATCGACGGTATGCCCCCGGACGATGACACCAACTACACAGTGCTGTATCAGCAGATCATTGAAAAATACGGCAGAGATTTCACCCCCGATGATGTGGCCAAAACCTGGCTGAGCGCCTTGCCCAAGGATGCCTACTGCACCGCCGAGCGGGTTGCCTACTGCAACTTTGTAAACGGTTTCCAGCCACCCCGGTCTGCCGTATATCAAAACGCTTACCGGGAGTGGATCGGTGCCCAAATTCGCGGCGATTATTTCGGCTATATCAACCCCGGAAAGCCGGAACTGGCGGCGGAAATGGCCTGGCGGGACGGCTGCATTTCTCACGTAAAGAACGGCATCTACGGTGAGATGTTTATCGCCGCAATGCTGTCCGTGGCAGCTGTCAACGTTAATATTCGGGACATCATCCTGGGTGGCTTGGCGCAGATCCCCCACACCTGCCGGCTGTATGAGGCTGTGATGTCCGTTTTAGCCGGCTTTGAAAATGGTGTCTCCAGGGAAGTTTGCATCCGCTCCATTCACGAAAAGTATGACGAGCATACCTCCCACGGCTGGTGCCACACCATCCCCAATGCCATGATTGTGGTTGCAACCCTGCTCTATGGCGGCGGTGATTACAGCAAATCCATCTGTATGGCCGTGCAGGCGGCATTTGATACCGATTGCAATGCCGCTACCGTTGGCTCCATTCTGGGTATGGCCTACGGCAGTGCCATTATTGATGACTACTGGAAAGCGCCTATCAACGGCAAAATCCACACCTCCATCTTCGGCGTGGGCACCGTTACCATCTCCAACTGTGTCAAAATGACCTTGAAGCATATTGGATAAACAGTACGGGCGACCCTTGCGGCCGCCCGTCTTGGCTCTGCCCTTGGGTGAGCTGGCAAAAATCTTTGATTTTTGCCAGAGCGGGCTTGCACAAATACCCTCTCCGCTCAGAGGGAGAGGCAAGGTACCCAAATAGATTGACACTCCCGAAAAATATGGTATAATAACAAAAAGCTTTTATTATGGAGCTTTGTGTGGATTTTTCCGTTACTATGTCCTGCCAGGAAGGAATGTTTTTATGTTAAAGCGCTTTTTTACCGATCTTCGTAAATATTTTTCCTTCTCCCTCGTCTCCGCAAGAGCCCAGCTAAAGACCGAGGTCGCCAGCTCCTACCTGAACTGGATCTGGTGGATTTTGGATCCGCTGTGCTTTATGCTGATCTACACCTTCGTCTTTGGCTATGTGTTCGACGCCAGAGAAGCTTATTTCCCGGTGTTTATCTTCGTTGGCCTTTCCATGTGGGATTTCTTCAACAACACGCTAAAAAGCAGTGTCCGCATCGTCAAGCGCAACAAAAGCGTGGTTTCCCGGGTCTATTTCCCCAAGTATATTTTGGTTGTAACGCAGCTAATGGCCGACGCCTTCAAGATGCTGATCTCCTTCGGCATTGTGGTGCTGATGATGATCTTCTTCCAGGTTCCCATCTCCTTCCACGTGCTGTTCTTCATTCCCATTCTCATTACGCTGATGCTGTTCACCTTTGGCTGTAGCTGCTTCGTGATGCACTTCGGCGTGTATGTGGAAGACCTTTTCAATGTGATTAACATTGTGCTGCGCTTTTTGTTCTACCTGACCGGTATTTTCTACAATGTGAAGGACCGCATCCCCCACATTGGCATCTATTTGAATCAATTTAACCCCCTGGCTTCCTTGATTACTGCAATGCGTGATTGCCTGATTTACAGCCGGATGCCGGATTTGAAATTCCTGGGAATTTGGTTCGTTGTGAGCGTGCTGCTGACTATCGGCGGTGTGGCGCTGGTTTACAAAGAAGAAAACAGTTACTTGAAAGCGGTATAATTATGAGTGAATATGCGATCGAAGTAGAAAACCTTTGCGTTAGCTACAAAAGTCTGAAATCCTACTCCATCAAAAAGCACCTCCTGCTGGGCAAAAAAAATAAAGCCGAGGTCTGCCAGGCCGTCCAAAATATCAGCTTCAAGGTGAAGAAGGGCGAGATCCTGGGTATCGTCGGCAAAAACGGCAGCGGCAAGTCCACAATGCTGCGGGCCATCGCCGGCATCTTCGCGCCCAACAGCGGCACGGTGGATCTGCACGGCCATTCCATCTCCCTGCTGGCCATCGGCATCGGCTTCAAAACAGAGCTGTCCGGCAGGGATAACATCATTCTGTCCGCAATGCTGCTGGGCTTTTCCAAAGAGCAGATCGATGAGAAGATGGAGCAGATTATCGAATTTTCCGAGCTGGGCGCATATATTGATGCCCCGGTGCGGACCTATTCCAGCGGTATGCACTCCAAGCTGGCCTTCTCCATCACTGCCATTTTGGAGACCGATATCATCCTCATTGACGAAGTTCTCAGCGTAGGTGACGCCCACTTCAAGAAAAAGAGCTATAAGAAGATGAAGGATCTGATCACGGATAAAGACCGTACCGTGGTCATCGTTTCCCACGACCGCAAGACCATTGCCGACCTGTGCGACAAGGTGCTGTGGATCCACGAAGGCAAGCTGGTACAGTTTGGCCCTACCGCTGAAGTGCTGGATGCCTACGAAGAATTTATGAAATAAAACCTGCTGCGCAGCTTCGAGGAAAGGAAAATGAGTATGTCTGGAAAACCCGGAAATTTCATTACTGCGTTCCTCCGGAAGCTGCGCAAGCTTTTTGTCTGGGCGCTGGCGATCCCCACCAGCTTCCTGCTGTCCCGGATCTGCAAGGTAAAGCCCAATAAGATCATTTTTATGACCTTTAACCACACCTATTCCTGCAACCCCAAGTACATCACGCAGGAGCTGCTGCGTCAGAAGCTGCCGGTGGATATCGTTTGGGTCGTCAAGCCCAATCAGCCGATGGACGTGCCGGAAGGTGTGCGCACGGTGGTCTACGGCACATTCCCCTATTGTAAGGAGCTGATCACCGCGAAAGTTTGGGTAGACAATGCCTTCGGCTTTAGCTGGAATCCCTTCCCGGTGAAGAAGAAGGATCAGTTTTACATTCAAACCTGGCACGGCTCCCTGGGTCTAAAGCGCATCGGAAAGGAAAATGTGAGGAACAGGCGCTGGTCCCTGGCTGCACGGCTCAATGCCAAATGGGTGGACCTGTGCGTTTCCAACTCCTCCTTTGAAACGGAGGTATTCCGCCAGACCCACTGGCCCAAAAACCCCATCCTGGAGCTGGGTCACGCAAGAAATGACCTTCTCTTCGCCGATAATGCAGCACCGGCTGCCCGTGTCCGCCAATATTTCGGCATTGCAGACGGCAAAAAAATCGTCCTCTATGCCCCCACCTTCCGCAATGATGATGCCACCGCCTGCTACGATTTGGATCACAGCCATCTGCTGGCCGCGCTGGAGAAAAAGTTCGGCGGAGAGTTCGTACTGCTGAACCGATATCATATGAAAACCCTGAAGGCCCGGGAAGCTCAGGTGACGGACCAGCGGATCATCGACGCTACCGCTTATCCCGACATTCAGGAGCTTATGGTAGCTTCCGATGTGGGTATCACCGACTATTCCAGCTGGATCTGCGACTTTGTGCTGACCGGCCGTCCCGGCTTCCTCTATGCGCCGGATCTGGAAAAATACGATCGTGAGCGTGGTTTCTACTATCCGCTGGAGGAGACCCCCTTCCCCATTGCCCAAAGCAATGACCAGCTTGTCCAAGCCATTCTCGGCTTTGATGCGGATCGCTATGCCGCAAAAAAGGAGCGCTTCCTTGCAGCCCGGGGCTGCAAGGAAACCGGCACTGCCGCCAAGCAGATTGTAGAGATCATCAAGCAGCAGTGCGGCCTTATCTGATATAGAAAGGAGACCACCTATGGCTTCCAATAAAAAACGCAACGGCAAAATCGATTTTCTGAGATTCCTTTTTGCCATCATCGTGCTGATCCATCACACACGCTATGTGGTAGGCGATAAAAAGTCCCTGTTCCTGGGCGGCAGCCTGGCGGTAGAATTTTATTTCCTGGTGTCCGGCTACCTGATGATGGCAAGCATCCAAAAGCTGCAAGAACGCACCCTGTCCCTGGGCGCAGAGACCGGCGCATTCCTTTGGAAGAAGTACAAGAGCTTCTGCCCTGAGATCATCATTTCCTACATCATCGCCTTCGCTGTCACCTATATCAGCGGCACAACCGGCTTCTTCAAGCTGCTGGCAACCTCTTTCTCCGACGTTCTGCTGATTGGTATGACCGGCCTGCGGATCAAGGCCGTCAACGGTGCCATTTGGTATCTGTCCTCGATGCTGCTGTGTATGGCGATCCTGTATCCTCTGCTTCGCAAATTCGGTGACACTGCGCTGAACATCCTCATCCCCGTAGGCAGCCTGGTGTTGCTGGGCTGGTTCTGCGGCAGCGGTGACTCGCCCCGCAACCCCACCTCCTGGATCGGCTGGACCTATCGTGGCAATCTGAGAGCATTGGCAGAGCTGGGCATCGGCGTGTGCCTGTATCCCATTGTGGAAAAAGTAAAAAAGCTGGATTTCACCATTTTGGGCCGCATTATGCTGACCATTGCGGAATATGCCTGCTACGCCGCAGTCATTCTGTATATGTATTTCGAGAAGGCCACCCGGATGGATTACTTCTTCATCCTGCTACTGGCCCTGGGTCTGATGATCTCCTTCAGCCAAAAGGGCATCGATGCCGTGGTGTTCAGCGGTCGGTTCTCCTGGCTGGGTCGGTACAGCTTCTCGGTGTACCTGAGCCACCATTTCTACTCCACTACCCTCAACGATTTCTTCCCCAAGCTGTCCGATAAGCGGTTGCTGGTGCTGTACTATGGTTTGTCCCTGGGAACAGCGCTGGTGGTAATGGTCCTTTCCGACCTGATCCGCAAGCACGGCAGCAAGCTGAAGCTGAAACAGTTGTTCGTTCGCAGTTAAAAATAAAAGCGAGGTGAAATTCACCTCGCTTTTTATTTATTTCTTGATCTCGTAAATGATATAATTTTCATCCCGGTATACCGCTGTGACACGGGACATATTGTTCTTACTTTCGAAGGCAGCCTGCTGACTTGCCTCCAGCAGCAGAAAGTCCTTTGTACCCTCCAGCGTCCGGTTGGTTTTCAGGCACAGCCAGGGGTTAAAGGAGATATTCGCCAAATTGTCGGTATGCACATTGACGAAGCGCACAGCGCCATCGGACATCTCCGTAATGATATTGGCATTCCAGAAATGGGCATAGCCACGATCATAGCCATTTTCCACCAAGAATTCCACAACCGGGTCCAGCTTATGGGTGATCTCCCGATCCGTAAACACCAGGCCCTCATACTTCTGCTCGAACTTTGTATGATCCAGGAAATAGATGCCGTTAACAGCACCATTAAGGAAGATGACCACCGCAGCGATCATCGGCAGCACCCGGCGCATATTCAGCCCCAGGGTCTTTTTAGGCCGCTCTGCCACCGCCTGGGCGAACACAGGGATATACCAGGCAACGATCGGTATAAAGTACAGCACATAGTAAAAATACTTACCCAGCAGGCAGAATACCGCCAGCATCACCGTCAGGAAGCTGAGAAACATCACAGACGGCAGCGCCTTGCTGACATCCTTATGCTCTTTATACTTGACGATCTGCACGATGGCAACAATGACGCAGCCGATGGTCAGGAACACACCCAGCACCGAAAGGATGCCCAAAACGCTGATGAGCTTTTGTTCATCCCGGAAGCCGAAATGGTGCATCAGGCCGTAGGAAATGTTCTTAAAATAGGACACATCCAGCAGCCCCACCATATTCTCGGAATAGTCGCTGAACTGATACTGTTTTGCCAAGACACCGGTATTGACCAGGAAGCCAAACACGAAGCACACCGCAGCGCCAATGGCATTGAGCAGATAGCCCAGGCGGGTCTTGCTGTGCTGGCCGGCTTCCCGCTTGCAGACAAAATCGTCCATAATGAAATAGATGAATACCGCCAGCAGCAGCGGTGCGTGGGTCATCATACCCTGACGAATACCGCCAAGGCCCCCCAGGAAGGACAGCGCCAGCAGCGCCAGCGTTCTGATAACGATCCAGCGGACGCTTCTGCCCTCATTCTTCGCAAACACCAGGCCTGCGATCACCAGCGAAATGGAAATATGGGGAATGTAATAGCCGTTATACAGCACGATCCGTCCGTAGCACACGCTGACCGGCAGCAGGAACAAGCCCGCGCTGATGCAGAAGATCTTTTTGCTGATGCCGGTGGCCTTGGTGAATACATAGTAAGAGCCCACCAAAATCGCCTGCAGGATCAGCGCGCCAAAGAAGCGCACCATACGCCAATCGCTGAAGATTTTGAGCAGCGGCGCATATACAAGCTGGGTGTTAAGCACCCGAAGCTCGGTGGAGTAGCCCCAATCTGCCGTCAGAATGCCGCCATTTTCCGCCAAATGATTGGCCAGCACCAGCTCGCTGGAGGCATCGGAATCGATGCAGTATTTGCTTGCAAAATAGGTCAGGATCACAGAAAGCACCGCACACAGGCAGAGAAAAACCTCCTCAAAGCCAAAGCGGCTGATAAGCGATACGGTTTTTTGTTTCTTTTTCGCCATAGCAATTTCCTCCGAAAATTATGGTATCAGCGTACCATATTCCCCCTGCAAAGTCAAGAGAAGGCAAGCCTTACGGCTTGCCTTCTCATTTTACTTGATGGGCTCAAAATCCGCTGCGCCGTGCTTGCACAGGGGGCAGACGATATCGTCCGGCAGTTCCTCTCCCTCGTAGACCCAGCCGCAGATCTTGCACACGTAGCCCTTCTTTCCCTCGGTCTGAGGCTTGGGCTTGACATTGCTTTGATAGTAGTCATAGGTCATCGTGGGCTTATCCTCCATCACTCTTGCTTCGGTGACGGAACAAATGAACATTCCGTGGGTGTCCAAATCCACGAAGCTCTCCACCTTCAGCGACATAAAGGAATTGATATACCGGGGCAGGAAGCGCAGGCCATTATCGCTGCGCAGCTCCTCAATGCCGGCAAATTTATCCGCCGTACGGCCGCTTTGGAAGCCAAAGGTCTCAAACACAGAGAAGGGTGCAGAGGTATCCAGGCAGTTCACATTCAGGATGCCGGTCTGCTTGATCACGTGATAGGAGTAATTCTGCTTATTGATGGTAACCGCCACCCGGTTTGGGGTACTGGTAACCTGAGAAACAGTGTTAACAATCAGGCCATTGTCCTTGCTGCCATCGTTGCTGGTGACCACATACAGACCGTAGCCGATGTTGAACAGCGCCGACAGATCGTTCTTGTTGGCGGTGTCAGCCCGCTGGGCCAAATACTCCCGGCACAGCTCATTGGCCAAATCCTCGATTTGATTTTTGCTGTCCTCATTCAGCGCAGACAGGATCCGCACAGTGGTATCGGCAAAGGTCAGATTTTTGCTGCCTTCCAGCATAGAACGCATCACCCTGGCAGCCATCGGCGCCCAGGAGCCATTCTCCATCAGCGCTACGGTGCGATTTTGGAAATTCCGCTCCGTCAAATGGTTAATAAACTCCCTCATAAAGGGGAACACATCAGCGTTATAGGTGGTGGTTGCCAGCACCAGCTTATTATAGCGGAATGCATCCTCCACCGCTTCGGCCATATCGCAGCGAGCCAGGTCGTTGACAACCACCTTGGGGCAGCCCTTTTCCTTCAGCTTTTGGGCCAGCAACTCCACCGCTGCCTTGGTGTTTCCGTAAACAGAGGTGTAGGCAATCATAATACCCTCGCTTTCGGGGCGATAGCCGGACCAAATATCATACAGATTCAAATAGTAGCCCAAATTTTCCGTCAGCACCGGGCCGTGGAGCGGGCAAATGATGGAAATGTCCAGGCCTGCGGCCTTTTTCAGCAGTGCCTGCACCTGAGCGCCGTATTTTCCCACGATGCCGATGTAGTACCGGCGGGCTTCGCAGGCCCAATCCTCTTCCACATCCAGCGCACCGAACTTGCCGAAGCCGTCCGCGGAGAACAGCACCTTGTCATAGGCATCATAGGTCACAATGACCTCCGGCCAATGGACCATCGGCGCTGTGACAAAATGGAGAATGTGCTTGCCCAGGCTCAGAGTATCGCCCTCACCTACTACGATGCGACGGTCCGCAAAATCTGTGCCAAAGAAATTCTGCATCATCGTAAATGCCTTGGCGGAAGCCACCACCACGGCCTCGGGATACAGCTTCAGGAAATTATGCACATTGGCAGAGTGATCCGGCTCCATATGCTGCACCACCAGGTAATCCGGCTTTCTGCCGCCCAGCTCCCGCTGGATATTGTCCAGCCATTCGTGGGTGAAGCGCTGATCCACAGAATCCATCACGGCGATCTTGTCGTCCAAAATCATATAGGAATTGTAGCTCATGCCGTTGGGCACAACATACTGTCCCTCAAACAGATCTACCTGATGATCGTTCACGCCAATGTACTTGATATCATTTGTAATGGTCATTGTGATTCTCCTTATTATAGACTGTGATTATAGTATATACCAATTTTATACCCGTTCTGTGATAAAATCACAAGGTTTTTATGTATCGCTAAGTTCTTCCAGCGCGCCCTGGGCGATGATCTCAATGGTGCCCCGGGTCAGGCGCACCATACCCTCGTTTTGGAAGTAGCGCAGCATCCGGGTAACCACCTCCCGGGCTGTGCCCAGATGGGCGGCGATCTTCTCGTGGGTGATCTTCAGGACGGAATTCCCTTCCAAATTCATTTCCTCCAGCAAAAAGGTTGCAAGCCGCTTATCAAAGCTCTTCCACATAATTTGCTCCATCAGCCACATCAATTCCGAAAAATTGCTGCTGAGCAGATTCCAGGAATAATTGGACACCGCCAGACTTTCTTCCATCAACTTCTTGAAGATATAGGCAGGGATGCTCCAAAACTCGGTATCCTTCTCCGCTTCGATCATTACATTCAGCTGCAGATCCGGCATCACGCAGGAAGCGCTGAGCAGGCTCACATCGTACTCAAAGAGTCTGCCGATTGTAATTTCCCGTCCGTCATCGGAAAGGATGTAGGTGCGTAGCTGGCCGCTCTTGACCAGCACCAGCCCCAGGCATTCCGCGCTGCTGTCGTGGATGTGGGTTCCCTTTTTCACCGAGTGAAACTCGATCATCTCAGAGATCCATTCCTGATGCGCTTTCGACAGTTTGTCCCAAATGGGGAAATAATTAGTAAATTCCATTGTCACACCGCCTTTCCTTTGCGTCATATATTTATTATACAGCGTTTTTTCGGATTTGTACATATTTTGTGACAAAATCACAGAAAGAAAGTCTCCGGCGGGATATACTAAAGAAAAAAACAAGAAAGGAGCTGACTTTTTATGGCAGCTGTTAATTTCAATCATCAACAATTCAGTCAGGCAATGAACGAGGGCAAGGCAATCCTGGTGGACTATTGGGCACCCTGGTGCGGCTACTGCCGCCGGATCGGCCCTGCATACGAAAAGATCGCCGAAGAATACGGCGACAAGCTGATCGTGGCAAAGGTCAATATCGACGAGGAGCCTCTGCTGGCGCAACGGCAGAATATCGAGGTCATCCCCACGCTGATCCTGTATAAGGACGGAAAAGTGGTGAATTTCGTGGTCGCACCGGAATCCAAGGCAGCCATTGAAGCCTTTATCAACGAAAACCTGGGGTAAACGCTATGACCTATGATATGATCATCATCGGCGGCGGTCCCGGCGGATATACCGCTGCGCTGTATGCCGCAAGAGCCGGCCTGAATGTGGTGGTGCTGGAGAAGCTGTCTGCCGGCGGGCAGATGGCGCTGACCACCCAAATTGATAATTATCCCGGCTTTTCCGAAGGCATTGACGGCTTCCAGTTGGGTGAGCAGATGCAGCAGCAGGCTGAGCGCTTCGGTGCAAAAACGGTGCTGGCTGAGGTCACAGCCGTCAGCTTAAAGGGTGAAGAAAAAGAAGTCATCACCAGCGAAGGCACCTTCTGCGGCAAGACCGTTGTCATCGCCACCGGTGCCGACCCCAAGGCATTGGGTTTGCCGGAGGAGAAGGCGCTGGTTGGCAGGGGCGTCAACTACTGCGCCGCCTGCGACGGTATGCGCTACCGGGGCAAGACCGTGGTGGTCATCGGCGGCGGCAATACGGCGGTTGCGGACGCGCTGCAGCTCAGCCGCATCGCAAGCAAGGTCATTTTGGTTCACCGCCGGGATACGCTGCGGGCAACCCAGGTGTACCACGCACAGCTTCAGCGCACGCCCAATATCGAGTTTCGCTGGAACAGCCAGGTGGTTGCGCTGCTAAGTGATAGCAAGCTCACCGGTGTGAAGCTGCGCAATGTCCAAACCGGCGAGGAATCCATCCTGGATTGCGATGGTGTATTCGTCAGCATCGGCCGCTCCCCCATTACGGGACTGTTTGCCGGTCAACTTTCGCTGGACGAAGCCGGCTATATCATTGCCGGCGAATCCACCGAGTCCAGCATCCCCGGCGTATTTGCCGTCGGCGATGTCCGGACGAAAGTTCTGCGGCAGGTCGTCACCGCCGTTTCCGACGGCGCAATGGCCGCTCACTATGCGGAAGAATATTTGGCAAGTCTGTAAAATAAGCCCCCTTGCGCAAATAACGCTATGAAACTAAAACACGCCTGCGATGCAGGCGTTTTTTCACTACCGGGCCTTTCTGCCCGGCTTTTTCATTTTATATAGCTCCTCGGTAGCCATTCGTACCTTGGCAACGGGGGTGTTCCCCTTGGGGAAGCAGTAATACAGCGCATCCTGATTGCCAATGCAGATCACATCCGCCTTTTCATACCAATAATAGTCTGCATACAGACCATAGCAGGCCAGCGGCGGCTGCTGATAGTTTAGCTTGCCATCGCAGCCGGTTAGGGTAAAGCCCTCACCGTCGTGACGCAGGTGGCCGGCGCCTACCATATAGATGGCCTTGAAATCCACGATGATGCCGATGTCCACATCATCCTCCATCCTGTATTGGCCGCTTTCCAGCTCCGCCCGGACTTGGGCACGCTCCCAGGCGTACCAATCGGGGATGTGGGGATATTCCGTTTCACCCTCCAAAGCCTGCAGGAAACCCGTAGTTGTCAGCTCCCACTGCTTGCCGCAGTGATGGCAGGTAAGCAAAATGCCCTTGCCTTCCATTTCCCCTTCCGCGCCGCAATGGGGACACTTATAGAGGATCCGCTCCAAGCCGTCGGCACGGAATTTTTCCGTAATTTCGACACCATTTTCCTGCTGCCATTTGAAATTATCGAAGGAAAATGCCCCATCGAGAATCGCATCCAGCTCCGCCACGGTCTTGCTCTTGATCTCCTCCGGCGTCAGCAGACACTTGACATCTGCGCTGACCTTGACCTTCCGCTTTTGCAGGCAATTATACAAAGGATCTCTGGAAAACGCACCGTATGTGGTAATGGACACCACCGGAACACCCAGCTTCTTCAGCAGCACGCCCATCTTCCGGGGCAGCGCCGTTGCCGTACCATCGAAGGAATAGCTGGCCTCCGGGTACATCAGTACGCTGGATTTCTTTACCTTCAGCATATACTCCATATCCCGGATCAAGCTAATGTCGCTGACGAATTTCTGCGTGGGGATACAGCCCAAAAACCGCATCAGCCACTCTTTTCCCACAAAGCCATCGCTGGTGCAGACGATGCCGTAAGGCTTGGGATAAAAGATTTTGGATACGATCATCAGGTCGATAAAGCTGGAGTGATTCATCAAGATCAGGCAAGGCTGCTTGCCCACCTTTTCCATACCTTCGCTGGTGTAGGAGAATCGGGTCGCCAAAAGGTCGAACATAGAAGCCACCCGGATCACCGTATGCAGCAGCAAGCTGGGCTTGCGGGGTTGCTGGTGCTTGCCCTTGGGCAGCGCCATCACCGCATCAATGGACTTTCGCCGGGTCTTTATCTTCATATTTTCACATCCTTACCGTATTTTGGTGGGGATTATTCTTCTGTTTCTTCTTCGGTATCCTCGATATCTTCCGCGTCGATATCTTCGTAGATTTCTTCGTTCTCTTCATCCTCGTCAGCAACTTCCGCAGTCGGGATTCCGATTTGATTCACAAAGAGGTTTTCCGGTTTGTGCCGACGGAAAGACATCACCATCAGCACCACCACAGCAGCCATACAGCTAATGGCCGCCAATAGCTGGCTGACCCGGAAGGGTCCCCAGTAAAGGCTGTCTGTCCGCAGGCCCTCGATAAAGGCGCGACCCAGGCCGTACCAGGCCACATAACCCAGGGCGATCTGCCCGTCATACTTGCGCTTTTTCGACAAAAAGTGCAGCAGCACGAAACCTGCAAGATTCCACAAGGATTCATAGAGGAATGTAGGATGATGGTATTCCCAGGCATTGGTTATCGTGTTGAAAAGGCCCATCCGCAGGAACGAATCCGTTGTGCTGCCAAAGGCTTCCCGGTTGAAGAAATTGCCCCAGCGGCCGATGCACTGGCCGATCAAAAAGCCCGGCGCCACCATATCCAGCAATGCGGGGATCTTGATTTTCTTCACAATGCAATGCACCACCACACCGATGGCTGCGCCGATAACGCCGCCGTAAATGGCAAGGCCGCCATTCCAGATATAGAGGATGCTGATGGGGTTATCCCGGTACTGCTCCCACTCGAAGGCGCAGTAATACAGCCGGGCGCACACCACCGCCAGCGGCACGATCCAAAGGACACCGTCGGTCAGGTCGGATTCTCTAATGCCGAACTGCTTACAGCGCTTCCAGGCGTAGATCACCGCCAGCATCAGGCCTGTGGCGATCAAAATGCCGTAGATGTGAACAGACAGAGGTCCAATCTCAAAGAAGCGAATGGGATCGATCTCCAAACCCAAAAACGGGAATGAAATCTTAGAATATGTGTAGGTCATAAGCTAGCCTCCTTATAATTATTTGCGGGGCTCGATAATCGAGAGCGCACAGCGCTCTTTTTTCACAACTTTTTCAATAAATGCCAGCACCTGATGGGCAGTTACATCGGTATACACCGCCGGGAAGCAGAAATAGTCAAAGTCCGCCATTTTGTAGGCGCACAGCCGGAAGCAGGTGGAATCGAAGCTGTCCAAGTCCCGGATTCTGCGGCCCAAGGCGCTGCGCTTCATCCGCAGCAGATCCGCATCGGAAATTCCGGCCTTAAGCAATTCTTCCCCACGCGCCAAAATGGCATTTTGCACAGCTTCCGCTTCATAGCTGTCGCCGCCGCAGGTCAACAGAGCGCAGCCGTCCACAGATTCAAAACCGCCACTAAAGGAAGAATCGATGATTCCCTGCTCGTACAGCCGCAGGTACAACTCCGAGGATTCGCCAAACAGCGCTTCCGCTGCCAAATCACCGATGATCTCCTGCCGGATGGCATCTACACCGGTGCCGATGCTTTCGCACTTGAAGCCCAGCTGGAAATTGGGCATTGCCACTTCCATCGGCATCGTCACCTTTTCCTTCGGGCAGGTCATCGTCTCCTGCCAGGGGCGCAGCTTGATGCCCGCTTCTTTTTTCTCATCGCCCAGCACCTCCCGGGCAACCGCCAATACCTGCTGCGGGTCTACATCGCCCACCACGCACAGGATCATATTGGCTGGTGTGTAAAAGGCCCGATGGCATTGGTTCAACAGCTCCGGTGTGATCTCCCGGATGCTCTCCCGGCTGCCCAAAATGGGAATGCAGATGGGATGGCTGGCATACATCGCCTGCATCAGGTTTTCAAAGACCCGCTCCGGCGAATCCGCATTCATACCGATCTCCTGATCGATAATGCCGATCTCCCGCTTTACGCTTTCCTCGGTAAAATAGGGCGTGGATACGAACTCCAGCAGCAGCCGCAGATTTTCCCGGAAATTCTCGGTGCAGGAGAAATAATAGGCGGTCATATCGTAGCTGGTGAAGGCGTTGACATTGGCGCCCTGCGCTGCAAATTCAGCGCTTACATCCCGGCCCGGCAGTTCGAACATCTTATGCTCCAGGAAATGGGCAATGCCTGCCGGAGCTTCGATCTTTTGGCCGTCCAGCAGAAAATCCGTGTGGATGGAGCCAAAATCGGTAACAAAATAGGCCAGTTTCCTGGAAAATCCGGGTCTTGGCACTACCTGCACCGTCAAGCCGTTTTCCATTTTTGTGGAATAAAGGGTCTCATTCAGCCCTTCGTAATATTGATGCTTCATTCGCCCACCCCCTGCAGGAAAAAGCTGGAGTGCAGCTCCACTGTCTTAGCCGCCGTAACCACATCTGCAATCTGCACGGCGCTGATCGCCTGGCGATATGCCTCCAGCTCCAGGCACAGGCCGCTGATGGCAGCAGTGGAATGATAGCCTTCAATGGCGCTGGGAGAATCGTGGACAGTTCGCAGGCCCGACAGCACTGCCTCACGGGCAGCGGTCAGCTCTTCCCCGGTGATTTCCCCATCCTTGCAAAGCTGCAGCTGGCGCAAAACCTCCCTGCGTACCGTCTCCTCCTGCTCAGCGTCGATGCCGGCCGAAACGGTAACGATACCCTTGGTGCTATAGTAGCCGGAGCCGATGGAATAGCACAGCGACATCTTCTCCCGGACATTCATAAACAATTTGGAGGTCATCCCTGCGCCGAAAATGGTATTGAGTAGCTGCATTGCCGCAAAATCCCGGATCCGATTGGTGATGGGCGTGGTAAAGCCCATACAGAGCTTGCTCTGGGTGATGTCCATCTTCTCCCGGGCGTGCTGACCGCCGGCATCGTGAAAGGCGGTCTGCGGCGGCAGGTTTACATAACATCTATCAATTCCCGCCAGCATCGTTTTCAGCAGCGGTATGATTTTCTCCGGCGCAGCGGAGCCGACATAGAACAGGTCGATCCGGCTTTCCCGCAAAATGCGCTGATAGTGCCGGTACAGCGACTTGGCATCCACCTTTTCCACACCGGCACGATCGCCCAACCGGGGGATACCAAAGGTATCCTGAGGGCACATAGTTTTCAGCAGCTGTGCACTGGCATAGACGCGCTTGTCATTCAGCTCCGACTCTATGGTGGAGATCAGATTCTTCTTTTCGCTTTCCACAAATTCTGCGCAAAAGCCGCCATCTTCCAGCACTGGCTCCAATAGCAGCTGCCGCAGAAAATCCACCATCGGCGCCAGTATCTCATCGCCGTCCATGGCATACCGATCCTCCATAAAGCTACAGTAAAGGCCGGTGGTCTGATAATCGCCCACACGCCGCACCAATGCGCTGACGGAGGCGCCATACAGATCATCCAGGTGCAAGGTGATGGCCCGCAGATCGGGATACTTCTTTGTGCCCCGCAGCAGCACCGTCGGCAGCAGGGCATTCATCGCCGTTTCCTCAGCTACCATCGGTCTTACCAGCTGGAAGCTCAGGCAGCCCTGCTTAAACCGGCTGTCGGCAAAGAAACGGAGGGTAACCCCCGGAAACAGTTCAAAAACTTCAATCATAAAAAGCTCCTTGGCTTGTATCTTTTGATATTGCTCTTATTATATATCAAATCCCGCCAAATAGGAAGAGCTGTAAATAAATTTATCGGTTTTTCCGGTTGCGAATTTTCCCCAAATGCGGTACAATGAGAAAAAGTCTGCAGGCAGGAGGGATCTGAAGTGGCCTGGCTGGAAATTACCATCAATACCGCCCATCAAAGCGTTGACGAGATTACTGCCATCCTGACCGCCAACGGTTTTTCCGATCTGCTGATCGAAGATCAGGACCAGTTTGAAGATTTTTTGGAGCAAAACCGGGCGTATTGGGACTATATTGATGAACATCTGCAGCAAAAACTGCAGGGTCTTTCCCGGATCAAGCTGTACCTGGAAGATACGGACACCGCTGCCCTTGACCGGCTTACCGCGCTGACCGCTTCCCTTTCCCTGCCTATCACCGTCGCACCGATGGCAGAAGAAAATTGGGAAGAAAGCTGGAAGGACAACTATACCGCCATTGAGGTAGGCCAGCGCCTGGTGGTGCTCCCCTACTGGCTGGAGGGTGAAGATCACCCCGGCCGTCTGCCGGTGATCCTGGATCCGGGTCTGACCTTTGGCTCCGGCGCACACGCCTCCACCCAAATGGTAATGTGCGCTATGGAAAAGCATATCAAGCCCGGCAGCCATTGTCTCGATTTAGGCAGCGGCAGCGGCATTTTGTCCATCGCAGCCCTGCGATTGGGCGCAGAAAGCGCCATTGGTGTGGATATCGACCCCAAGGCCGAGGATATCGCCCGGGAAAATGCCGCCTACAACCACTTTTCCGCACCGGAGTTTACAGCGCTGACCGGAAACGTGACCACCGACCGCAAGCTGATGGATGAGCTTGCCGGCAAATCCTATGGTGTAGTGCTGGTAAATATCGTTGCCGATGTGATCATCGGCCTTGCGCCGGTGCTGCCCTCTTTTCTGAGCGAAGAAAGCATTTTGATCTGCTCCGGCATTTTGGACACCCGGCTGGGTGATGTACTGTCGGCGCTGACCCAGGCAGGCCTGACCATACTAGAAACGTGCCAACAGGAAGATTGGCGCTGCGTTACCGCAAAAAGGAGAACCCTATGATTTTTTCTTACCGAACCCGTCGGATGCTGAAGCGGCTGCTGATTCTGCTGCTGGCGTTGGCGCTGATCGGTGTAGGCGTGCTGGCGTGCTGGTTTTTATGGCTGCAGCGCTATGTGATCTACACCCCGGAAGGTGCGATTTTGGACTTTGACAAGCCCTTGCAATACGCACCGGGTCAGACCTCTACGCCCACCGAGCCTCTGCCCACCGTGAATATCAACTACGGTGACCCCCAGGAGGACGAACAGCAAAAAGCCGAACTGGAGCGCTTCAGCGGCTACTATGTAACGCTGGAAACGCTGCTGTCCGATTTCGACAATATTTCCCAAAAGCTGCGCAAGCTGCCCACCGGCTCCACGGTTTTGCTGGATGTCAAGAGTGTGTCCAGCTATTCCTACTTCTCCACCGATGTGGGTATGCGCGCCACAGATTTTGACACCGCCAAGCTGGATGGACTGATCAGCGATCTGCGGCAAAGAGGCCACTACCTCATCGCCCGGATTCCTGCCTTCCAGGAATACCGTTACATTTTGGAAAACGAGCGGGATCGTGTGCCTAACGGTCTGCCTAAGGACGGCGGCAACGGTGCGCTGTGGCTGGATGCCGACGGCCCCTGCTATTGGATGAATCCTGCCAAGGAAGGCACGGTTTCTTACCTGATCCAGACCATTTCGGAGCTGCGTCAGCGGGGCTTTAACGAAGTCGTGCTGGACGATTTCCGCTTCCCCCGCACCGATATGATTCCCTTTATCCTGATGAAAGACGAGTTCCTGGTGGCTGCCGCTGACACCATTGTCAAGGCCTGTGCCACCGACAGCTTCTGCGTTTCCTTTGTCCGGGAAAAGCCGGATCTTCCCCTGCCGGAGGGTCGCACCCGGCTGTATATCGAAGGCGCAACCATTTTGGATGCCCCGGTGCTGCTGGAGCAATCCGGCTTTGAGAATGCCGTTCCCCGTGTGGTATTCCTCACCGATACCGGCGACACCCGATTCGACGAATACTGCGTCCTACGCCCCATCGAAATGGCCCACGAATAAAAAACAAGGCGTGTTGCTAAGCAACACGCCTTATCTTTATGTATTTTTACACAATACCCTGTGCCATCATTGCATCGGCAACCTTGGCAAAAGCGTACGGGTCACCTTTCGGCAACCCGTGCACGCATTTTTATTCTCTCTCATTGGCAAGGCGTTCTTTCTCTTCCTTTATTCGTTCATCGCATTGTCGATGGTAGTCTGCAGCAGCAATCAGCGCCGCTCTGCTGATCAAGCCCTGCTCATACGCTTCCTGAAGAAAGATAAACTCACCGTTCTTGTACGCATATAGCCTTGGTGGATCCCGATCACCAATGGCGACGCCATCAATCACGATCGGGCCTGTATCCATTATTGTAAGTCCACCGCGGAAATAGAAAATAATATAGCCATTATCCCTTCCGTAAATGCGGCAATAACCAAATGGCTCGTCATCAGAGTACCATTTGGGAACATAATAATCCTGATAAAATTCAGCAAAATCTGCATCTAACTGATTTCTCTCTGCCAGGCTGATAGGTGCCGGAGAGTATACGAATTGGCTGCTGATCAATCCCGCCGCCAAACCGAACAGAAGAAATACAGCTATCACAATAATTGCCTTCTTTTGCCTTGGCTCTTTCATAAAGCCCCCATTTCTCTACTCGTCCCCACGAAACTAGTTATTCAGGATTTTTTCGTTTCCAAGTAGTATTCGTAGATCTTGGCAAGATCCTTGTCAGTGAGTTTCCCTTTTGCATACAAGTCGCTCAACGTGTAAAATTTCCCATCTATTTTCAGCGCACGGATGTTACGTTGGCCGTACTCGAATTCATAGCCTCCTACACTTTCACCCCAACTTACGCAAAGTTCATAAGTATCGCTGATTATATAATACCCATTATATTCTCCAAAGTAGTAGGTACAACCTATTATATCGCTCTCACCCATCCACATAGGCGGCCAATTATGAACCCGATTGTATTCCTCTTCCAGTTGCTTTTTCTCCCACAGTGTAACCGGCGCAGGAAGCCGATAGAAGGGAATAACGAATATACCCAATACGAAGGAAACCAAAATAAATGTCACAATTGATATAGTGATGATGATCGCTTTTTTCATTTTAAAAGCCTCCCGATCAAAAAAGCAAAACGCACAACCCGTCCTTAGGCGGCTTGTGCGCGTTCACTCGCTTGCTTTTGATAATCTTCCGCAAGGAAAGACCGCACCTCCGCCATACAAAACCGCAGAAATTACCATCTTTCCTCACCCCTTTTATAACTTCTGCTTATATTATCGCAAATTTGGAAACATTTGTCAACCAATTCCTTTTTGTGATTTTTGGAAAATAGTGCCTAGCCATTTTGTGCATTTGCGATACTTTTCTCTGCCCGTACCGCATCAAAGGCCACCTCGCCATAGGGAGGCATTTATTTTGTAAAAATAAAAAGGGCGTGCTTTGCAGCACGCCCTAATTTTTATGTATCTTTACACAATACCCTGTGCCATCATAGCATCGGCAACCTTCAGGAAGCCTGCGATGTTTGCACCGGCAACCAGATCGCCTTCCATACCGTACTCCTTGGCAGCATTGTAGGAGTTCCAGTAGATGTTCTTCATGATCTGCTTCAGCTTGGCATCCACTTCCTCAGCGGTCCAGCTGTAACGCATGGAGTTCTGGCTCATTTCCAGACCGGAAACGGAAACGCCACCGGCGTTAACAGCCTTGGAAGGTGCAACCACAACACCGGCCTTCTTCAGGTAAGCCATCGCATCGTTGGTGGTGGGCATATTGGCAACTTCCACGTAGTACTTGGTGCCGTTGGCAACAATCTGCTCAGCCTCAGCCATACGAACCTCGTTTTGGGTAGCGCAGGGCATCAGCACATCAGCCTTAACGCCCCAGGGCTTCTGACCGGGGAAGAAGGGAACACCGAACTTATCAGCGTAATCCTGCACCTTATCACGGCCGGATGCACGCATCTGCAGCATAAAGTTGATCTTCTCTTCGGTGTTGATGCCGTCCTCGTCGTAGACATAGCCGTCAGGACCGGAGATGGTCAGCACCTTGCCGCCCAGCTCCGCGATCTTCTTAACCGTGCCCCAAGCCACGTTGCCGAAGCCGGAAACCACAAAGGTCTTACCCTCGATGGTGTCGCCGAAGGACTTGAGCATCTCGTCAACATAGTAAACCGCGCCGAAGCCGGTAACCTCGGGACGGATCAGGCTGCCGCCGTAGGAAATGCCCTTGCCGGTCAGCACGCCTTCGTAAGTATTGGTCAGCCGCTTGTACTGGCCGAACAAATAGCCCACCTCACGGGCGCCAACGCCAATATCACCGGCGGGAACATCAATGTCAGCACCGACATACTTATACAGCTCGCTCATAAATGCCTGGCAGAAGCGCATAACCTCACGGTCAGACTTGCCTCTGGGGTCAAAGTCAGAGCCGCCCTTGCCACCGCCCATAGGCAGGCTGGTCAGGGAGTTTTTGAAGGTCTGCTCGAAGCCCAGGAACTTCATAATGGACATATTGACGCTGGGATGGAAACGCAGACCGCCCTTGTAGGGGCCGATCGCGTTGTTGAACTGCACACGGTAGCCGTAGTTGACCTGTGCCTGACCCTGATCGTCCACCCAGGAGACCCGGAACTGGATCGCACGGTCAGGAGCGGTCATACGCTCCAAAATCGCATTGCGGCGATAGGCCTCTTCATTGCGCTCAATAACAGGGCGCAGAGAACCCAAAACCTCCTCCACGGTCTGGTGGAATTCATCCTGACCGGGATTCTGCTCGATTACTCTTTTGATAATCTCATCAACATAGCTCATAGTAGGGCACCTCTTTTCTCAGAATGCCCTCATTCTACCAAATATGGATAAGGATTGCAACACCTTTCTGCAACTTTTTAGCTTGTCTCTTGCATTTTCTTGCAAGGTGTACGAAAAAAGAGCCTGCCGATGGCCAAATTTTGCCATCGGCAGGTTTTGTTCATTCATTTTCCAGCAATGCTCAAGCCATCGGCCAGCACGCTGGGAGAGCCGAAGTGCGCCATACCCGGCAGCTCCAAATTGGAAGCAACCGCCGTGATATTTTTCAACAGCTCATAGAAATTGCCTGCCACGGTAAAGGATTTGACAGCCTTGGTCTTTTTGCCGTTTTCGATCATAAATCCGGCGCTCTGCAGGGAGAAATCACCGCTGACGGCGTTGGCGCCTGCGTGCAGACCGCCCAGGGAGTTGATATACACACCGTTGCCTGCCTGGGCAAGCAGTTCCTCCTCCGTCATATCGCCGGCAGCCAGGTACATCGTAAAGGGGCTGATGCCCACGGCGCTGGCATAGTCGGCTTTGGAGGCATTGCCGGTGGTTTTCCTGCCGGCAACCGCTGCGGTTTTCAGGTTGTACAGCAGCGTTCTGAATTGGCCGTTTTCGATCAGGTTCTTCCTGTAGGTGGGAGAGCCCTCGGCATCAAAGGTTCTCGGCATGGGCGCATCGGGATGGAAGGGATCGTCCACAAGGGTAACCACGCTGGATGCAATCATTTCGCCCTCTTTTCCTGCCAGCTTGCTCAGGCCCTTTTGGGCTGCCCGGGAAGAGAAAACGGAAGAAAATGTCTGCAACAACGCGCTCATTGCTTCGGGGCTGAACACTACCGGGTACTGGCCCGTAGGTGCCACATCGCCGCCCAGCTTACCCAGCGCGCACCTGACCGCTTCTGCGGTCAGCTTATCCGCATCGATGGCGTCGAATTTTGCCAGCTTGATCTGGTAATCATTGGCCATTTCCTGCCCATTGGACACCACCGCCACAACCACCAGGCCGGCAAGATTGGTCTTGCTGTGCAGATCCAGGCCCTTGGAATTGTAGATGGCGATCTCGCAGCTTTCTGCTACGCCCTGGGTCTGACAGCCATCGATGACCGCGGGGTCAGCCCCATACAGCTTTTCCTGGGTTGCCAAAACCTTCGCGACGATTTCCTCCGTGGTGGGCATTTCGTAGCCCCGATCCTCCAGCGTGGCATATACCTGACCGCCTTCGCAGAGGAACACCTGCTCCTCCGACTCCAAAACAGCCGCATTATTCGCCGCCTTTTCCACAATCAGCGCCGCCTGCTGCGCATTTAAGGCTTCTGTGGAAGCATAGCCCATCTTTCCGCCGACGATGCACCGAAAGCATACACCGCCATCCAGCGAGCCGGTGAACTGACTGATAGCGTGCTGAAAAGCGCTGACAGAGGTAGCCTCTGCGCTCTGATAGTAAAGCTCATATTCCTCGATGCCCAACCGGGCGCATTTTTCAATTACGATCTGCTTAAAGCCATTAAAATCCATACCTTCGCCTCCTTATCTGCCGCCCACAGTAATGGACGATACCCGGATCATAGGCTGACCCACATTGGTAGGCACGCTGCCGCTGGAGGATCCGCACATGCCCTGACCCATATCCAGCTGCGTGCCGACCATATCGATATTTTGGATGATCTCCGAGCCCTTACCCACCAGGCTTGCGCCTCTGACCGGCTCACAAATCTGACCATTGCGGATCAAATACCCCTCATTGACGGCAAAGTTGAATTCGCCGGTGACAGGATTTACCGAGCCGCCACCCATTTCCTTGGCGTACAGGCCGTACTCGATGGACGCGATAATGTCCTCATTTCTGTCGCTACCCGGCGCAATATAGGTATTGGTCATACGGGAAGTGGGCGTGTAGGCATAGCTTTCCCGGCGAGCATTGCCGGTGGATGCCATACCCATCCGGCGGCCGTTAAACTTATCCACCATATAGGATCTCAGTACGCCGTTTTCAATCAGCACATTTGCGCGGGCCGGCATGCCTTCGTCGTCGATGTTGATGGAGCCCCAGGCGTTGGGGATGGTGCCGTCATCAATGGCAGTGACCTTTTCATTGGCGATCTTTTCGCCCAGCTTGCCCACGAATTGACTGCGTCCGTAAGCCACAGAGGAGGCTTCCAAAGAGTGGCCGCAGGCCTCGTGGAAGATAACACCGCCAAAGCCATTGTCGATGGCAACCGGCATCACACCTGCCGGACAGTAGCCGGCGCCGGCCATCGTCACCGCCTGCCGGGCTGCGTGGATACCCACCGCCGCAGGATCAACCGTTTCAAACATCTCCAGGCCCATCCGCCGTCCGGGACTGCAGGAGCCGGTTTGGGTCTCGCCATTGATTTCCGCCACAGCGGAAATGGCGATCCGGGTGCGGATTTGACGGTCCTGGGTGTACAATCCCTCGGTGTTGGCAATGAGTATATTATGATCCACATCTATTAGATTTCCGGTGACCTGGGTGATGGCATCGCTATACTCCTTAGCGGCAAAATAGCCGGTCTTCAGGATCTCCACTTTTTCCCGGCTGGCCACAGAGCTGGGAACGATCTTTACGGGGTGAATGTCCCCGAAGGTCCGCTCCCGCAGCACAATATCCATCGCAGCAGTTCCCTGCCCCAGAGCTTCCGCCGCCTGTTCAGCGCAACGCAGCAGACCTGCTTCCGAGGTATCCACTGTGGATGCCATCACGCTGCGCATTCCCTTGTACACCCGGACAGCCGCACCGGCGATCACCGCATCGTGAATGGAATCGACCTTGCTGGCAATCATCGCCACATTGTATTTTATGGTATTTTCGGCAAAAATTTCCGCATAATCGCCGCCGGTAGACAGGGCTTTTTGCAAAACTTTTTGGCAAATCTCTCTGGAAATCATAGCGTTTTTCTCCTTTGCTTGCGTTATAGATTTAGTTTACCAAAATTTAAGTGTGAATGCAACGGCTCATATAAATTTTGCAAATCTCTTTACTTTTGCGCAAAATCTGTTATTATGATGGTACATAGCAAGGGGGATCTTCCAATGAAATTTTTTAAGAATCTCGGGAGCAAGTTCAAAGAACTTAAGAATAAGAAAATGCTGTACTATGTGCTGTTTGGCATTTTCTCTGCCATTTTCGTGGTCAGCGCCATTTTCCTGGTGGATTACTTTATAGAATCTGCCAAGCAGAAGGGTCGCTACGATGAACTGTCCGATGGCAAAAACCAAATGCAGCAGATTGTTGACAATGCGCCTACCACGCCCGATGGCTCCTTGGATCCCGACGGTGACTATCCCTTTGATCCGGAATCCGCCATCCTGCCGGAATATCAGGATGCCTATTCGCAGAACGATGACCTGATCGGCTGGATCCGCATTGACGGTACTGTTATCGACTATCCCGTTATGCAGCATCTGGAGGAAAAGGACTATTACTTAGAGCGCAATTTTGACGAGGAGTACAGCAAGCACGGCTGTATCTATGTCCGGGAGCAGTGCAATCCCTTCAAGCCCTCCGACAACGTGGTCATCTACGGCCACTACAAGCAGGACGGCTCTATGTTCCACGATCTGCACGGCTACTACCGGGAAGCCTTTTGGAAAGAGCATCAGTTTATTGAATTTGACACCATCTATGATCACCATACCTATCAGATCATTGCCGCATTCAAGGTCGATATCAATGATGCCGACTTCTTCCCCTACCACCGCTTCAACAATGCCAAGGACGCGGATGAATTTAATCAGTTCGTCAGCGATGTCAAGCGTATGAGCTTCTACGACACCGGCGTTGACGCGCAGTACGGCGATAAGCTGATTACCCTCTCCACCTGCGAATATACCTTAAGCAACGGCCGCCTGGTCGTAGTTGCCAAGCAGGTTTCCTAAGTAAAAAACACAGCGGAGAAATCCGCTGTGTTTTTATTTTGTGTGAGTTGACTTTTACATATCGCTGGATTATAATGGAAGCGCAAAACACCAAACAAAAGGAGATTTTATTATGAACATGCGCCGCAGCCGCACGCTGGAACTCCTGCGTGCCGGAAAGATCGTAATGTCTATGAAGCTCAACACTATGGACGCCCGTATCACCGAGATGGCAGCAATGGCTGGCTTCCCCTGCATTTGGGTCGACATGGAGCATACCCCCAATGACTATGCCGTGACTGAGAATCAGATCCGTGCCGGCAAGATCTACGACACCGATGTCCTGGTCCGCGTGCCCAGAGGCTCTTACAGCGATTATATCCGTCCCCTGGAACTGGATGCTTCCGGCATTATGGTTCCCCACGTGATGAGCGTTGAGGATGCTAAGCGCGTTGTCCATATGACCCGTTACTACCCCATCGGCCGCCGTCCTTTGGACGGTGGTAACGCTGACGGCAAGTGGGGCAATGTTTCCAACTACACCCAGCAGGCCAACGAAAACCGCTTCATCATCTTCCAGATTGAAGATCCCGAGGCTATGGATCAGATTGAGGAAATTGCACAGGTGCCCGGCTATGATATGCTGTTCTTTGGACCCGGCGACTTCTCCCACAGCATCGGCCATCCCGGCCAGTGCGACCATCCTGACGTTCAGGCCGGCTACAGGAAGGTGGCTGAGGCCGCCAGAAAGTACGGCAAGTTCGCCGGCACTGTTGCCGATCCCTGGGAAGTTCCCGCTCTTCTGGAGATGGGCTATCAGTTCCTGAATCTGGGCGCTGATGTCGAAGCTCTGAATGCCTACTTCCAGAAGACCGCCAAGTTTGCTCTGGAAAACGGCGCAAACCAGCTGTAATTGAAAAAGCATCAAGCCGCATTTGCTTTCGCAAATGCAAGTCGGA
>JAZSCE010000049.1:0-1614 GCA_045602725.1 Faecousia sp.
ACTGTGATGCACTGGATATGGACACCCTGATGGTCAAGGGCACCAAGCGCACCGGCGGTCGCAGCTCCAACACCAAGGGCAGCGACAATGTGATCTCCAACGGCTCCGGCATCGCTGTTGCCGACGGCCAGTGTATGATCATCGTGGAGCAGGGCAAGGTGGTTGAAGTTTGCGCCGAGCCTGGCGAATTTACATACGATACCTCCACAGAGCCTTCCATCTTTGCAGGCAGCTTCGGCGAGAGCCTGAAGAACTCCTTCAAGGCCATCGGCAAGCGTTTCACCTACGGCGGCGACACCGGCAAGGATCAGAGAGTTTACTACATCAACACCAAGGAGATCATGGGCAACAAGTTCGGCACCCCCAGCCCCATTATCTTTGAGATTATGAACAAGCGGATGGGCTTTAGCTTCACCGTTAATGTCCGCTGCAACGGCGTATATTCCTATACGATTTCCGATCCCCTGCGTTTCTACACAAAGATCGCCGGCAATGTGGCCGATGTCTTTACCCGTGATGCGTTGGACGAACAGCTGAAGGCAGAATTTGTCGATGCCCTGCAGCCTGCATTTGGCGCGCTGGCAGAATTGGAGCTGCGTCCTGCACAGCTGCCCGGCAAGGCCAGCGAGCTGAAGAAGGCAATGAACGAGGCCCTGCAGTATGATTGGGTGGAAAATCGCGGTATTTCCGTTGCGAAGATCGCGCTGAATCCCATCACCCTCAATGATGAGGATATGCAGAAGATCCGCCAGTACGAAGAGGCCGGAAATCTGGGCAACAATGCTGCATTGGCCTTGGGCCGTGACGCGGCTTCTATGGCAAATGCAAGAGAAATCGCCGCCGGCAATGCTGCCGGTGCTATGACCGGCTTTATGGGCATGGGTATGGTCGGCAATATGGGAGGCGGCTTCAATGCCGCACAGCAGATCTCTGCAATGCAACAGCAGCAGATGGCACAGCAGCAGATGCAGCCGGCTACACCTACACCTGCAGCTGGCGGCTGGACCTGCGCCTGCGGCGCTACCGCTACCGGCAATTTCTGTCCCCAGTGTGGTGCGAAGAAGCCTGCACCTCAGGGTGGCTGGACCTGCGCCTGCGGCGCAACTGCCACCGGTAAGTTCTGTCCCGAGTGCGGCGCACCCAAGCCTGCCAATGATGGCGGCTGGACCTGCTCCTGCGGTGCAGTAAATACCGGCAAATTCTGCGCCAATTGCGGCAGCAAGAAGCCTGCCGGCGTGCCCCAGTATAAGTGCGACAAGTGCGGCTGGCAGCCGGAAGATCCCACCAAGGCACCGAAGTTCTGCCCCGAGTGCGGCGATCCCTTTGACAACGGCGACATCATATAAGGAGGATAAATAAATGGGTTTCTTTGGTAAATTGTTTGAGAAAAAAGAATGCGCCATCTGCGGCGGCGAGATCGGCCTGCTGGGCAACCGCAAGCTGGAGGATGGCAACTGCTGCAAGACCTGCGCAAGAAAGCTTTCCCCTTGGTTTGACGACCGCCGTCATTCTACCGTAGATCAGATCAAGGCACAGCTGGCCTACAGAGAAGAAAACCAGAAGAACCTGGGCAATTTCCGTGTAAGCCAGATCATCGGCGACTATTACAAGATC
>JAZSCE010000050.1:0-1813 GCA_045602725.1 Faecousia sp.
GGCGGCTCTTGGCGCGGAGGAGAGGGAGGCTTCTGTATTTACTGTGCCCGGCTGAAAATAAAATAAAGGCTGTCCGGCAGGACAGCCGTATTTTTTACTTTCTTTGCTTCTTTTTTATCAACTTTCTTTTGGCAAGGGCTGCGATCTTATCGCCCCAGTCGAACACACGCTGGACGGCAAAGAATACGGTGGGTGTCATAATGAGCAGCACCGCCATTACCAAAGTGCTGGCATTATCCTCCAAATGCAGCTCAAAGAAGCTCTTGAAGAAAGTAAAGCACACCAGGAGGCCGGCAGCCATCGTCCACCAAATGATCCTGCGGATCTTACCGAAGGGCTTACAGGTCTGATACAGCACCAGCAGACCCACAACCGACAAAATCGCCGCACACACAGCAGACACCTGCTCCAGCTTCAGCCCGAAGATCACCATAAATGCCTGCGCCATCAGCACAACGAAGATATTGGTCAAGCCGCCGGGCAATGCCTTGCGCATAACCGTAGGCAGGAATCTTCCCTGCACCCGCTCGTAATTGGGCTCCATCGCCAGGAAGAAGGAGGGCACGCCAATGGTCAGCGCTGAAATGATGCTCAAATGCAGCGGCACCATCGGATAGGGCAAGCCCGCAAAAAGATTGATGATGGAAAGTCCCAGAGAGAAGATGTTTTTGACCAAAAACAGCGTTGCCGCACGCTGGATGTTATTGATGACCCGCCGACCCTCTGCCACAATGCTGGGCATCGCAGAGAAATCAGAATTGAGAAGCACAAGCTGCGCCACCTGGCTGGCAGCCTGAGCGCCGCTTGCCATTGCGATGCCGCAATCTGCCTGCTTCATCGCCAGCACATCATTGACGCCATCGCCGGTCATGGCTACGGTATGTCCTTTTTTCTGCAGCGCCAGGATCAGCTTCTTTTTCTTATCCGGCGTGACACGGCCAAAGACGGTGTATGCTTCCACCGCCTGCAGGAAATCCTTTTCGCTTTCCAGCTCGCCGGCGTCAATATACTGCTCAGCGTTTTCAATGCCTGCACGGCGGGCAACCTCGGAAACTGTGACCGGGTTATCGCCGGAAATGACCTTGATGCAAACGCCCTGCTGGGCAAAGTAGCGGAAGGTCTCCTCCGCCTCGGGACGGACACGGTTGCTGACCAGCACCAGCGCCAGCGGCTGCAACCACTCCGGAATCAGCCCATCCGGATTGGGATCGCCTTTATACTTCGCCACCAAAAGAACGCGGTAGCCATAGCCGGACCAGCTTTCCACATATTCACGCAGCTCAGCATAGCGGCTGCCCATAATAAATTCCGGTGCGCCTACGATGTATGCGCCCTGATCCTTGAAAACAGCAGCGCTCCATTTGGTCTTGGAAGTGAAGGGAATTCTGCCGACACACTGCCAATCCGTTTCGCCGGCGAACATTTCCGTCATCGCCCGGGCGGTATCATTATCCGGCTCCACGCCGGTATAGATTGCCGCCAGAATCTGCTCCAATCGCTCGGGATCATCCTCGGTCAATGGTACGACATTGTCCACCTCCATCACCGCTTCGGTGATGGTGCCGGTCTTATCCACGCACAGCACATCTACCCGGGCCAGGGTCTCAATGCAGTTCATATCCTGCACCAGCACTTTTTTCCTGGTCAGCTTCAGCGCCGATACCGCCATTGCCACGCTGGTCAGCAGGTACAAGCCCTCCGGGATCATACCGATCAGCGCAGAAACTGTACCCTCCGTACTGTCCTGCAACGGCAGACCCAGCACCTTAAATTCCTGGTAGAACAAAATGATGCCGATGGGGATCAACGCAAA
>JAZSCE010000051.1:0-16842 GCA_045602725.1 Faecousia sp.
CCAAGGGCAGCGGCTTTATTTTTATGCGGTAACGTGGCCGATCAGCAAAAATATGCCAACCGCCAGCAGGAAGCCTGCGCCGACACGCGTGTACCAAAGATACCATTTCGGCACCTCGCCGGAATCATCCCAAAGCCGCCACGCCACAAACAGCGTGTACAGCAGATCCGGAAAGAACAACAGCACCGCCGCCACAACAAAACAAGCGATCGCACCTATCAGCATATCTTCGCCCTCCTCTTTTTATTCTATTTTTATTATAGCAGCCGGGCTTTGAAAAAGCAAGGGTGGCCGGCTTGCGCTTTACAAGAAATCGGCATCTGTGCTATAATGGGAGAAAACGACGAAAGGGGCACGCTTATGACAGAAAAGATCCTGCTGCTTCCCGGCGGAAACGGCACAGAATTGACCCGTATGCTGGCACGCTTCGGCAAAAACACGTTGGGCCTGCGCATTATGAACGCCACCGAATTTGCCCGCTTTGCGCTGATGCGCAGCGGAAAAGTATTGGCAGAGAGCTTCCTGCCCCGGAAGCAGGAGCCGGCTGTGATCGATGGCTTCATCCGGCAGATCCCCTACTTTGCTTCCGCCGGCTATGCCGACTCAGAAAAGATCGCCGATGCATTTTACCGCCTGCGCAGCCTGATCCCGGCAGACGAAGCTCAGCAGATTCGCAATGTACTGCCCCGGGGCGAATTTCCCGATAAGAACAACAGCCTTGTGGCAGCGTATGAGCGCTACATCGCCACGCTGCGCTCTGACGGAAACATCGACACCATCGGTCTGCTGCGCAAGGCGATGGCAGAAGCCGAGCGGCTGTCCTGCCCTGTTTACACCCTGAAGGAATATCCTCTGACACCGCTGGAGGAGGTCCTGGTAAGCCGTTTAGCGCAGCAGCGAGTAAACAGTTGTATGGCCGATTTGCTGGGTGTAGCACCGGCAGCGCTGCGCAATATTGACTATACCGAAAGCTACGGCAGCTCCAACGAGGTTGAGGCCATCTATGACTATATCGTCGCCAACGGTCTGCCCTTCGACGAATGCACCGTAGCGATAGCAAATACCACCCAATACGCACAGCTTTTCTATGACTTTGCCCAGAGGCACAGCCTCCCCCTCTCCCTGGGCTGCGGCATTCCCATTTTGAACACCAATCCTGCCCGGCTTTTGAAGCTGCTGCAGCATTGGAACACCGCCGGCTACCACGGTGTGGATGCGCTGACGGCACTTTTGCGCAGCGATGCGCTGGATCAGAAGAAGCTGCTGGAGGTTTTGGGGCTGGAGAAGGCATATCAGCTGGAGAAAATCATCGCCATCGCCGGTCAGCTACGGCTCAGCTTCGACCTTGACGAAAACAGCGCAAGAATCGCTGCGCTGCCGCAAAACTGCGAAAATGCAGTGCATTACCCTGCCGTTGCGAAGCTTTCTCAGGAATTGGCACTGGGCGAAAGCAAATGGCTGGAAAAGTATGCGCTGATCCGTGACGGCGCCATCGGCAGAGCCGACCGCAGCGCCCTTTCTCTCATCTGCGATACTTTGGATGCCTATGCCAAGTATGCCGGCGGCAGCCTGGATCAGATCATCCCCGAACTTTTACAGCGCTCCGTCTGCTCGGAAAACAGCCGGGAGGGCGCGCTGTTCGTCACCGGCATTGGCGGCGCAATGGCATCTATGCGCAAGCATCTGTTTGTTGCCGGTATGTCCGCAGGCAATTTCCCCGGCACCCCCCGGGAGAACTATCTGCTGCTGGATAAGGATTATGAACTCTTCGCCACCCCAACCATCGCCCCTACCTCCGGCAATATCGTACAGCGGAAAAAAGACACCCTGAATCATCTGCTGGCGCTGGCTTCCGCGCTGGATGTCAGCATCCACATTTCCTACTCCAGCTATGATCTTGCGGAAATGGCGCAGGCCAACCCATCCTCTGTGCTGTTTGATATTTATCGGCAGCAGTATGGCGATGCGGTCACCAACGAGCAGTACAGGAAAGCCTTCCGGCAGGTGGGCTATTTTGACCAGCAGGTTGCAAGCGATTACAGTGTAGGCAGCGCCTATATTCAGGGCAAAGATATTCACTTTGACAGCGTGGATCACCCTGAGGCGGCTTGCGCCTTTACGAAGGATCGGGAGTTCTCCCCCTCGGCGCTGGATAAATTCTTCAACTGTCCGAAGCAGTTTTTCCTGACCTACATTTTGGGTATCAAGGAGCAGGAAGAGGACGACCCCTTCACTGTCATTGATCCGGCATCAACCGGAAGCCTTGCCCACAGCCTGATGGAGGGGCTCGCCCACGAGCCCTGCGACAAAGGCACCTTCCTGGAGCGGGCTGCGGCAGCCTTCGACGAATTTCTGCTGACCCGGCCTGCCATCCATCCCGATTCTGCCGTGAAAGAAAAGGACGCCTTCTGCAAAATGATGGGCAACGCCTACGATATGGACCCCCACAACGAGGTTTTGGCTTCCGAGGAGCAGCAGATCTTCCGCCATAGCTGCGGCATCCTGCTCAAGGGCTACCCCGACCGGGTGGAAAGGACCCCGGACGGAAAATACATCATTGCCGACTACAAGACCGGACGGAAAATCAAGCACCAGCCCCACGATATCCACACCTGCCTGCAGGTAGTTGTCTATGCCTACCTGATGGAGCAGCTGGGCGTGCCCATTTCCCACTGCGAGTATCGCTATCTGCGGGACCGCAAAACCATCCCCTGCCGGTATGATGCGGATATGAAGCAGCAGCTAAACGAAAAGCTGCTGGAATTTAAGAACGCTTTGCTCAGCGGTGAATTCCCCGTTGCGGCAAATGCCGATGCCTGCAAATACTGCACCCTGGGGAATATTTGCTGCAGCGATCTTTATGAGGAGGAAGCGCAATGAATACCGCAATTTTGATGCAACAAGATACGCTTTCTCGGCAGAAGATCGTAGAAGAAATCAATGCCAATTTCTTCGTGGAAGCCGGTGCCGGCTCCGGCAAGACCACCTGCCTGGTCAAGCGGATGGTGGCGATGGTGGAGCAGGGCCTTGATGTCAGCAAAATCTGCGCCATTACCTTCACCAAGGCGGCTGCAGGCGAATTTTATGACCGCTTTCAAAAATTATTGATCCAGCGCAGCACCGCGCCTACTGCTCCTGATTTTGTTCCCCAGCCCGGTGAACTGGGCAATCCCACCAATTATACCCGTGGAATGTGCCGGGAAGCGCTGAACAACATTGACCTTTGCTTTATGGGCACCATTGATGCCTTCTGCAATATGATTCTGTCGGAGCATCCTGCCAAGGCAGGCATCCCCTCCAACGCCGCCGTTTTGTCCGATGATGAGATGCTGGCGCAGTATAAGAAGGCCTACTCCGATATTCAAAAGGGCTTCTACGGAAAGGAGCTGCTGCAGCTTTGCCGGCGGTTCCGTGCTTTCCACAGCAGCCCGGATGCCGTATTTTTGGAATCCATTGAACGGGTGATGAACACCCGGCATTGCGAGCATATTTTTGACCGGCCCACCAGCACGGATGTGGATGTGCTGCTAAAAGGTGAAATTGCATCGCTTCAGGCAATCCTTAAGGCCCTGCTTGCCCACCCTGAACTGCAATACAGCGACAATGCCGCATCCCGGGATGCCTGGGACACCTTGCAAACAAAGGACCATCTGCTGTTCTCCCCCTGGCAGGACAATGTCAACGCGGTGGTATGGGCGCTGAAGCGTATTCAGGGCCTGCGGCTGATTAAGGAAGCGGATTTGGCCATCTTTGGGCCTGCCGGAGCTGCGTATTTCAAGCCCCATTCCAGCAGGAATAAGCTGAGCTGGTATGAATTCAGCGAAGACAGCCTGCCGACTCTGCTCAACAAGCTGCGGGACCTGCAGTACACCGTCACGATGGAATTTTTGACGGCTGCGGCTGCGCAGATTGCCAAAAATCTTCGCAAGGAAGGCAAGCTGACCTTTACCGATTACCTGCTGTACCTGCGGGACACCCTCCGGGAAGATGCCCGTGGAGAGGGTAAGCTGATCCGCCACATCTATGACCGGCATCGGTATTTCCTCATCGACGAATTCCAGGACACCAACCCGATGCAGGCGGAGATCTTCTTCTATTTAACGGCGCAAAATCCCCAGGAGGATTGGAGAAAATGCATTCCCCATCCCGGTTCGCTGTTCATCGTGGGTGACCCGAAGCAGTCGATCTACCGCTTCCGTGGCGCAGATGTTTCCGCATTTTTGCGGATCAAGGCGATGTTTACGGGCGGTGTGGGTGAGGTGGTGAGCCTGACCCGGAATTTCCGCTCCACCCATCGGATGCGCAGCTGGTTTAACCGCACTTTTTCGGCACTTTTGCCGGAAGCTACGCCTCTGCAGAGCCAATTTGACCCCATTCCCCTGGAAGCTGAACCGGCACCGGACGGCACCTTTGAGGGCGTCTACTCCTACCAGGTGCGTGGCAGCCGAGGCAAAAACATTCCCCCTGACGAGCAGGATCCGGCCAAGGTCGCCCGGATCATCCAGCGGATCGTGGGCAATCCTGCCTATACCATTCGCTCCCGGGATGGCGAGCAAGAGCGACTGGTAACCTATCAGGACATTATGCTCATCACGCCCGTAAAAACAAAGCTGGCGCAGTACATCCAATCCTTCAGCCAGCAGGGAATCCCCTTCCGTATGGAAGGCAAGGTGCTTTTCAGCGAGTGTCCGTCGCTGGTAGCGCTCAGCCGCATTTTTGCAGCCGTTGCCAATCCCAATTCGCTGCAGCATTTGATTGGCGCATTGACCAGCCGACGTTTCGGCTTCCATTTCAATACGTTACATCGGCTGAAAAATGAAGGCTACAGTTTCAATCTCTATGCCGAGCATCCCGGGGATGAGCCCCTCAGCGATGCATTGTCGCTGCTGAAGAAGCTGGTGCTGCGCTCTCATCAGCTCAGCGCTGCTGCTCTTTTCAGTGTAATTTTGGAGGAGCTGGAGATTTTCAAATTTGTCAGCACCAAGAATTTGGCGTACGCCTACTATGCGCTGGAGCTGCTGCGCAGCGCGGAAAGCGCCGGTGAAGTCTCCTCATTGCCCCAGGCGGCAGAGTATTTGGCGCTGCTGATCAGCGATGCCACGGATATTGAGCGGGCCATCAGCCTGACAAGAAACGAGAATCGGGTGCACATCGCCAACCTGCACAAGGTCAAAGGCCTGGAGGCACCCATTGTGATTCTCGCTGCCCCCGAACAGCAAAGCAGATCCCCCGAAATTCGGATCGTGCAGCAAGATCCCAAGCCGCTGTGCTGGATCTTCTCCATTACCAAAAGCATTGTCTGCAGCGGCTATACCGACGCCAAGGAAAGCGAAAACGTCTGCCAGGATGCGGAGAAGGAACGGCTGCTGTATGTAGCCGCCACCCGGGCAAAACGGGTGCTGATCGTGGCAGATGCCCTTACCTCCAAGGGCGAGCGCAGCGAAAGCAATCCCTGGAAATTCTTTTTGGACCGCTGTGACGGTGATTTCTTCGAGGATCTTCCCGTAGGTACCATCGCCGCTGCGCCGGAAAAGGAAGCTGTCAGCGCCGATGCGCTTTACGACAGCGCCACCAACCGGCTGCACAGCACCGATTCCGGGAACTGCAGCTACGCCATCCTCCGTCCCAGCCAAATTAAGCTGAAGGGCAAGACTTCCTCCGAGGACGATTTTGAAGATGTGGCGCAGGAAAGCGCCCGCAGCCACACCGTCCGTGCCAATGCGGCCGTGGTGGGCACGCTGGTGCACAGCCTGATGGAGGCGATGATTTCCTCCCGCAACCGCGGATCGCTTGCCGCCCTTGTTCGGGACATCGCCTCGGAATACGAAGCCGAAAGCGAAACCTACACGGATCTTCTGACAAAAGTGGGAACAGCCATTCAAAATGGCGGCTTCCCCCAGGAAGGCCCGGCGCCGCAGGATATCCTTGCCACGCTGCTGGCTGCCGACGAGGTGTATTGCGAAGTACCCTTCTGCCGCAAGGACGGCAGCGATATTTGGCATGGCATTATGGACGTGGTGTATCGGCAGGGCGAAAAGTGGTTTATTTTGGACTACAAGACCAACGCTGACGCCCACGATCTGGATGCGCAATATCAGGGGCAGCTTTCCGCCTATGTAGATGCCTTCCGGGAACTGACCGGCCACACCGCCACCGCACTGATCTACCACATTGATGTATAGCAAAAAGCCTCCGGATTTTCATCCGGAGGCTTTTGCTTTGGGGTTACTGCATTTTCTGCTTCTCTTTTTTGCCGAGGACGAAGGTGATGATCATACCGCCGCTGCACACGAACAGCACGGCAAACCACATATGCAGCTTCATATTGTCACCGGTCTGGGGAATATCCGGAACAGCGGGAGGTGCATCGGGTTCATCAGGGTCACCGGGCTCGGTGGGCTCGGTGGGTTCACTGGGCTCAGTAGGCTTGCTGGGCTGCGTGGGCTTCGCCGGCTCAGACGGCTCCTCTACGGGAGGCTCAGTGGGAGCAACCGTGGGCTCGGTGGGCTTCGCGGTGGGCTCGGTGGGAGGCACAGTAGGCTCTGTGGGCTCCGTAGGAGGCTCGGGAACATCCACAGGATTGGAAACCTGGTTGGTGGTGTAGGTGTTCACACCGTCACGGACGATAGCCGTATTGGTAATAGCGGCGTCGGCATCCAGCTCCTGAACCACAACCTGGAAGGATACGCTCACGCTCTCGCCTCTGGGCACATTGAGAACCCAGCTCAGGTGTCCGCCGACATAGCTGCCGCCGTGGGAAGCGGTGCCTTCCAAATAGGTGGTGTAGGCAGGAATGGTGTCCTCGATCTCTACTTCCACCTCGTGGCCGGTGTAGTTTCTGTAGATGATATGGTAGGTCAGCACATCGCCGGGCTCTACCCTCAGACCATCGATATTGGTGGTGCTTTCCTCTACATACACTTCCTTGTCCGTCACGGCATCGGAGGTGGCATTGGTAAAGAACACATTTGCCGTTGCCAGGGCTGCCGCCTCGGTGGTCTCACCGGTGGCGGGATTGGTGATGGACGCTTTCAGCTGGCCGTTGCCGTCATCGCTGATCTGCACCATAAAGGTGTGCTTGGTGCCGTCGTATACGATGCCCTCCACGGGATCGGAGGTATCCTCCACGATGGCAAAGTAGTAGGTGCCGGGGTTACCGAATTCGCCGGAGAACTGGAACTTGCCGTCCACATTCTGTTCCTCAGCAATCAGCTGCACTGCGCTGTCGGTAATCTCAAAGGTATGATCGGTAACGTAGAGCTGGAAGGTAAAGGCATTATCCTCCAAAATCTTGCCGTGGAGATACTTCTCTCCATTGAATACCACCTTGGCATTTGCCGGGGTGTAGGTATTCACGAAGGTAATGTCTTCATTCTCCACATCTGCGCTGGCGCTGAGATAGCCGCCCTGGTCTGTTACGGTAACGGTTACGGTAATGGGGGCATTCACGCCGTCGTAGGTAACGCCGGGCGCATTGCCTTCCACCTCTTTGATGGTATAGGTGTACTCGCCAGCTTCCGTATAGGTGATGCTTTCAAAGCTGAAGCTGCCGTCTGCCTTATTGGTAACGGTCTGCAGCAGAACATTGCCTTCGTACAGCCCGAAGCTGAATTCGTGGGCTCTGGGCGCACGGCCATTGAGAATCTTGTGGCCGCCGAAGGCATACTCGGTGGAGTCTGCCTGATAGGTGTTGACAAATGCGATGACGCCGTTGGGAGCGGTGTTGTGGCCGATCTTATTCACGGTCACATCGCTGATCTCCAAGCCTTGGCCAAGCACGCCAACGGTAACCGCCACGTGGTAATGGGTGGTATCGTAGGTGACACCGGGAACAGCCGTATTCTCTTCCCTGACGATGTAGTAATAGGTGCCAACCCGGGTATAGCGAATCGGATCAAAGGAGAAGGCGCTGCCCACATTTACAGCGGTCTGCTTGGGCGCAGTGCCGGGAGCCAGCACAAAGGTGGCATCGGTCTCATACAGGCTGAAGCTGAACTCGCCGTCGATGGGAGCTCTGCCCTCCAGCAGCTTGGCACCGCCGATAGTATTGTAGGTTTCGGAGAGGACATAGTCATTGCGGAAGGTAGCGGTATCGGTGTCCACGCCGTCAATTTCTACGGAGGCGGTCAGCACACCGCCAACTTTTTCCACCGTCACGATAACGGTACGGGGGGTAGTATCGTAAACCATACCGGGCATACCCTCGTCCTTTTCGGTCAGGGTGTAGATATACTGGCCGGGAACCAGCTCGGGCAGGCGGATCACCGCATTGCCTGCAGCATCAGTGGTGACCGTCATGGGGGGTGCATTGTCAGAAAAGGTCAGGTTTTTCAGCTGGAAGTGGAACAGATTCAGCGGAATGTTCACGCCGGTATCGTTCTGACCGATGACCTTGACAATCTTGATGTCCGCGTGGGTTCTTGCCACATCGTAGGTGTTGACAAAATCCTTGGTAACGGTGGTGCCGCTGACGGTGGTATTGCCCACATCGGCAACGCTGTATTCCAGGGTGCCGTCGGCATCCTCATCGGTGATGCGGACAACGAACAGACCTCTGGAGGCGTCGTAGCTCATGCCGGCGGTGGTGCCGCTTGCTTCCGTTACACGGAAGTAGTGCTCACCGATACCCAAAGGTGCCGCCAGAACATCTGCCAGAGAGAAGGTGTAGCTTTCGCCGGCCTTTGCAGTTGCTTCCGCAAGGAGGGTGTAAGAGCCGGTGCTGCCGGCGGTGCCGGGGATGTACTGATGCAGCGCAAAGGTAAACGCCTCATCCGCAGTGTAGGTGCCATTGACATCCACCAAAGTCTTGGTGCCGGTAACGGTAACCGCGGGCTTGATGGGAGTGGTGCCGTAAACATTAACGAAATGGGCATCGTGGTCGCCATCGGGCTGGATGGTGCCGGTCAGGACAGCCTCCACCGGTGTATAGCCGGGAACATTGGTAATCTCGGTTACGGTGTAAACGGTGCCTTCGGGAATGTCCAGGATGGAGATGGACTCATTATCCTTCAGCGCTACGGTAAAGCTGCCGTCCGCGCCGACTGTGACTTCATCACCGGTAAACTGGGAAGCATTGTCCCTGTCGACAAAATACTTGTCGCCGGCGGTGTAGGGAGAGAGCTCTACCTTGAAGGTAAATACCTTGCCGGCCATTGCAGCAGGCAGGCTGTCAAACGCGTGGTCAATGTCCTTGATGATGGTCAGATCGCCATACTTATAGGGAGAATTGGTAACCGTCGCAGGCGCAAACTGCACTGCACCGGCCAGCACATCGCTGAGCTTGGGAACGGTAACCGTATCGGTCTTGCTGGCGATATAGTAGTCGCCGTTGATGTTCTCACCGATGGTGCATACCGTACCGCCGGGAATGCCACTGATGTACACAGTTTCGCCGGCCTTGACGCCAACCGTCAGCACATTGCCGCTGTAAGTAGCTGCAACGGTGTTTCCGTGTGCATCCACCACAACAGGCTCGGCGGTAACGCCTGCGGGCACGGTTACGGTCAGTTCGTAGAGGTCATTGGGATCGCCGATGGCCTCGGTAACCGCCTTGGTCAGGGCGATACCGGTGTCGACCTCCACAGTCAGCTTGCCGTTGTTACCCAGCCAGATGACCACATCGTTGCCGTGATGATCCTGCTTGTTCTCCAAATATTCGGGGGTGTAGCTTTCCACCGCTGTGCCGGTATTGTTGGAAACCTTATCGTGCATCATATTGTGCAGGCGGCTGGTGCGGCGGGAGCCAATGCCCAGCACTGCATAGATTTCCGCATCGGGATTGGCCTGCATATAGGCATCAACCGCAGTTTTGGAGGTCACCTTGCCGTCATTGAGGTAGGTTTCGTTCTTGTTGTCGAAGAAGGCTACGGACTCCTTCAGGTACAGCCAATCGGTGTATACCAGGTAAGTAACTTCCTCAGCCGCGTTTGCCGCATCGCCGGTATCGGGGGTGGGATGCGTGTAAGTAACATAGGTATAGACCCTATCCGTATCCTGCATCGTCAGGTACTGCTCGTAGGACATCCAGGTCAGGCTGTATTCGCCTGCATCCCAAACGATGCCGTACTCATTGTTCTCGGGGATGGTTACGGTCTTGCCGTTGCTGTCAGTGATCTGGGTGAAGATACCCTGATTCTTCTGGTGATAGTAATATCTGTTTTCGGGAGAGGGCTGGAAGCCAACGTGGGCATCACCCTTCAGTACGGTGCCGGAGCCGTCGGCAGGATTTTCCTCGCCAAACCGGTTGCTGTAGAAGGAAACTGTGCTGCCGTCATTACTGATGTAGGGATAACCCTGGATCTTGGAAACATCCACCTTGCCGTTGGGCAGCAGAATATCGGACGCCACGCCTACGGTGTAGTAGATCCGCAGAGGCTCCTGCTTCAGCTCGGTGATGGTGGCGGTGGTTTCCTTGCCCACAGTTTCAGACTCTACCTGCTCCATAATAATGGGCAGGATCTCCTGATTGATGCGGATCTCCAGCTTCTGGGTGCCGTCGGCCTGCTTGATAACAGAGATCTTAATGTCATCAGCCGTGTTCCAACTCTCGTTGGTGGTGGGGTTTGTGCCGGTGGCTTGCGTAACGGTATAGCTGCCGTCAGCGTGCTTGGTAACGCCATAGGAAGCACCGAACAGCGTAACTGCCTCGATCTCCTTGATCTCCATATACTGGCCGATATAGTCAGCATAGATCAGCGGGGTGTCATCCACACCGGTACCGCCAACACTGGAGGTGCTGCTGGTAATGGGGTTGAATGCAGCGGAGGACAGCTCCTTGTAAATCTGCGTAAATACAAGATTCAACTCGTCGCTGGAAACATCGTAGTGCTTATCCACATAGTTGATGTTCTCTGCCACTTCCGCAGTGGTCACAGCGGGGCTGGCGGGGAAATTGTGATTAAAGGTCCATGTGGTATATCCTGTAAGCCAGCTTCCCTTCCGGATGGTTACTGTGTCTCCCTTAGCCCAGTTTTCAAACTCTTCATAAGCCTCTCTGACGGCACTGCTGCTGTTGCTGCTGTTGAAAGAATTGGCAGGATCCATCAGCGCATTGGCAAAAGCATTGTTTTTCAGGTCCACAGTAACGCCGTAAACTTTGGGCGCCTTGCCATAATGCTTCTCCACCAAAACCTTGTTGTATGCCGCATTCAGCAGGGTGCTCAGAACAACACCGGAGCTGCCATCTTCGTCGTATTCTCTTGAACCTGCGGAGATATTGTAGAAATTGCTTGTTACGGCGTAGTTTGCCTGGCCGTCAGTCAGGGGGATCAGGACCGGTACGCGGTCTTTCGGGCTGGAAGCTTCGGCCAGCATTTTCATACCGGTGTCAATACCGGATTGCAGATTGGTGCCGCCGCTGCCGTTGCCGCGACCCACCTTCAACTGTTGGCCCCTGCTATTCTTGACGGTAATCACACAGTTTGTGTCATCAGCAGACAGAACGATGCCGTCATTATAGGTTGCCAGAGGCAGGAGCACTTCGCTGCTGGGGCTGTAAGTGACGATGCCCAGCCGCATATCATCCAGCTTCAGCAGGTTGTCGATCAGTGTGTTGGCCGCAGCAACTGTCGTCTGCAGACGGGAAGCGCCATCGGACACTTTCTCCGTCATAGAAGGAGAAATATCCAGCACCAACACCACATCCATAGGGCCGGAGGAAACCACGGTGCCCTTGGAGGTCATCGTGGAGCCCAACACCGAGAAGATGATTTGGAACGCCTCATCCTCTTCCAGATTGACCGTGAAAGAGGAGCTTGCATCTCCTCTGCCGTTGAGGACGGCGGTGTCGCCATTCTTGTAAACGGACTTATCCGCCCAAACACGACCGGCATAACGGTTGCCGTCGGTGTCGGTGCCCATCATGTGCTCCCAATCGTCTGCTGTGCTGGGATCTGTAATCACGCTGTCGATAGTGGCCTGTGCCACCGGGCTTGCTGCCCGGATCGTCATCGGCACATAGCTCAAAATCAATGCCAGGCAAAGGAACAGGCCCATTGCTCTTTGCAGGAAACTAAACTTTTTCATCATATATTCCTCCTTGCGGTTTTTCACGAATTTATTTCTTTTGGTTGTGGGGGCACCGGCAGATGGCCAGCAGCTCCTCGCAGTGGCTGTAATGCGCACATTCTTCACAGGTGCTGTTCTCATTTTTCTCTCCCCGGAAATGTTGGCAGGGGCTTTGGATCGCTGTCACGAAAGGGTAGCCCTCATCCGTATATTGGGGATGTTTTATAAAGTCGGGATATATTTCAACCGGCTCGGCAAAATGATTGTTCCGGTCGCATTCCTCATAAAATCCGTAGCGGATCTCAAAGGTCTTCCCGTGGAGCTGAATAACCTTAAACAGCTCGCCTTCTTTGGGCGTCGTCAACATGGTTTTCTCCTTTCTGCAAAAAAGAAAATCTGCTATGCGGTTTTGTCTGACAACAGCATAGCAGATTCATTTTATCCTGGGTATTACCTAAAAGAAGAAAAAAAGTGCAAAGTTTTTCCTGGGTATCATAACTTCGCCCGGCCGTTAGGGATATGCCGCAGTGAGGACAGATAACTTTTTCGGGCGGGTTTGGGATATATTAAAGGATCGCCGCGAAGGCAGAGCGTTCCAGGCCGCTTTTGAGCTTAATGGTACGAACGGCCTGCTTAACGCCGGAAATGGACATATGGAGTCTTGCCGCAATTTCCGCATCCGACAGCTTAAATGCCGCAAGCCGTGCCACGGCACGCTGCTGCTGGGATAGATTGGCGATGACCTGACGGCCGGTAATCTGGCTGTTCAGCTTGGACCAGTTGGCCAAATAGCCCTTATACAGCAGGCTCACCTCATCCCAGGCCTCCGGCTCCAGCGCCTTCAGTCGGCTCTCCAGCAGGCCGCCGATGGTGCGGCAATATTCCGCCAGCAAGCCATAGAACTTATCCGGCAGCGCCAGCGCCAGCGCTCTGTCAATATGGCGGATGGCCTGGGTATCGTTTTTGGAATAATGGTAAGCAACGGCACAGGTCAGCCGCAGATAGATCTCCGCAATTACCGTTTGATCCGCCATCGCCTGAGAGATCATCGGCTCAATGGTGACCGGCAAAAGTCCCATCAGCGCCAGGCCCGTAACGCCCTGCAGCTCAGAGGTTTGGGAAGCAATTGCGTGGCCCGAAGCATAAAGATATTTGGCATAATACACCTTTGCGGCAGGCAAAGTATCCCTATGCAGCATTTCAAAGCAGCCAATTTTGAACCAATCCGGGAAATCCCTTACATCGTAAAGCATACTGTCTACTGCGCACAGGCTCAGCGTAATAATCTCCCGCTGTCTGTCATCCTTGGCATCTGCTTCCGCAATGTGGATCTTGGCCTTGCGCCACATACTCAAATCGCCGTGCCAAATTGCGCACTGGGCCAACAGCATACCGCCGGCAATCACCGCATAAAAGCCGGAATGCTTCTGCAGCAGATAGTTGGCGCTCTCGTACACCTTATCGATCTGCCCTCTGGAATAGGCGATCTCCGCTGCAAAAAGCGTTTGGGCTTCCGGATTTTCTGCCAACGCTGCAATGGCTTTTTCGGCGCAGCCGGGTGCGTTGTAAAGGCTGGTCATATGCAAAAACGGGGTCTTTTTCGGCATAGGCATATCGGCCACATTGGCGCTGCGGCCCTCTTTCGTCCTGCCGTCCTTGGGCTTTTGGGCATTTTTCGGGATCATCCAGGCCCGGCCAAAACGGGTAGCACCCTTGATTTTCCCCTCGTTGCAAAGCGTCTGCAGCCGCCGGGACGAAATTCCCCACTGGGCCGCCACTTCCTCAATCTTCAAATAATCCATATTGTATTCCTCCGCTGGAGCAGCTGTATTGTTCGTTTAACCGCCGGATATATTGTTCGCTAATGCGCTGGTTATATTGTTCGTCAAAGCGCCATTTGTTACTGTCAGTATATAGCATCCGGGAAAATTTTGCAAGTATTTTTTCATCTTCTGCCCTGCACAGCGCAAAAAATACCTCCGGGAAAACCCGGAGGCATTCTTACGCTTTTACTTTTTAACTGTCAGCTTGACCTTGTTGGAATAGACGGTATTGCCGCCGTTATCCTTGACTCTGCAGCGGTAATAGTTGCCATTGTGCTTATCCTTGCCGGTAAAGGTGAAGGTAGCTTTTGTAGCAGAGCTGGAGGAGCAGTTCTTCCAGGTCTTTCCGCCGTCAGTGGAAACCTGCCACTGATAAACCTTGCCTGCGCCGGTGGCAGCAACCGTGAACTTAGCGGTCTTGCCTTCGGTCACAGTCTTTGCTGTGGGCTGGGTGGTGATGCCCAGTACATACAGCCGCACCACATCGGTATAGACCGTATTGCCGCCGCTGTCCTTGATTCTGCAGCGGTAGTAATTGCTGCTGTGGGATGTCTTGGCAGTGAAGGTGAAGGTTGCGCTGGTGGCAGAGCTGGAGGAGCAATTCTTCCAGGTCTTTCCGTCAGTGGAGGACTGCCACTGGTAGGTCTTGCCTGCGCCGGTAGCCTTAACGGTGTACTTGACCTTCTCGCCAACTGCGACCTTCTGGGTCTTGGGCTGCGTTGTTACGCCCAGAACATACAGCCGCACGGAGCTGGTATAGACCGTATTGCCGGCAGAATCGGTCACCTTGCAGCGATAGTAATTGCTGCTGTGGCTGGTCTTAGCGGTGAAGGTGAAGGTTGCGCTGGTGGCCTTGCTGGAGGTGCAGTTCTTCCAGCCCTCGCCGTCAGAGGAGGACTGCCACTGGTACTTCAGACCATCGCCGGTAGCCTTGACGGTAAACTTGGCGGTCTTGCCGGCCGCTACCTTTGCCGTCTTGGGCTGGGTGGTGATGGCGGCAGGCGTGAACTTGCTGATCTTCACCCAGCGGTAATTGGAGGCATTTTCTGCGTTGAAGGGTACTACCGTGCCGCCGACCTGGGTCGCTGCCTGGGCTGTCAGACCCTCACCAATCGTAAGCGTTGCATACCTTGCACACAGAGCCGAATTTTCCATAGCAGTCGCCTCAATATTACTGTCCGCAATGATAATACCTGCTTCGTAAGTGCTTATACCGTAAGTCTCACCCAGAACCTTGATGTTGCTGGTGGTAATTGTGGTATTCTTTTCCGAATAAATACCGTAATCCGCAGTAAGGTCCAGCTTGCTGTTAATAATGGACAGGTCCTCGCCAGAGTCGGTCTGAATGCCGCAGTCGACCGCCGAAACCGTTATATCACTGCCCGCAATAGACAAATTGCTGCCCAGGCATTCAATCCCATCGTCGCCTGCTTCCGCAACCGTTATTGTGCAGTTGGTAATGGACAGATCGCCGTCATAACAAAAGATTCCATCACACTGTGTTCCCAGTGTCAGGCGGCTGCTGCCAACAGAGATATCCATTTCGGCCTCCAGGCAGCAATCCACCGTTTGGGCTTCCACAGCGCAGTTGTAAAGAAGCAGCGTTTCGCTGGAGTCAATGCCGCTGCCGTCTGCGCTGACAAGGGTCAGTTCGCAATTACGAATAGATATATCAGCGGAGTTTTCCTTCTCCGAGTCCACGCTGGTGCATATAGCATCATAGCGGCTGGAAATATTGGCGTTAACATCTTTTAAGGAAATATCGTTATAGGCAAATATTCCGTAACCCTTAGCAGAAGCAGCCGACAGCGTGCCGCCGGTTACCGTGATGGGTCCTCTTGCCGCAATTGCCGCGTTCTGCGTGGTTACCTTGATCGTACTGTATTGTGTTGTAACACCATGGTAAGCGTCGATTCCGTAGCCATCTCCCTTCACGTGGAGATTGGCCTCCTTGATAATCAGGGCATCCGCAAGATCGATTGTCATATAGCGAGAGGACAGCTCCAGATAAGAATCCTCTGTGCCACGGATCGTTCTGGGTGCATCCTGGTTGCCTTGCATAAACCAAATACACTGGTCATAACAAGCATCGCCATTGCTGGTAATGCTGCATTGACCTTCTACCACGATCTCCGTCAGGGCCTCGCCGACAATGGCCGCGCTGTAATAGCTGAATACTCCCGGCATAACATGACCCGGGCCTGTGTAGGTATAGTTGTGCAACGTCAGCACGCCATTATTATAGTATGCATAGCTGTCAGACAGCTTGTTCTTGCTGGTGGCCTCAGCGCCCACGTGCAGATAATCGCCATCGTTCATGCCGATGCCGCCCACAAAGATCTCGCCATCCGCAATGGGGGTGAAGGGCACCACCACATAGGCATGATCGGTATAGTAAACCGTGGAAACCTCACCGACATTGCTGTTGATATAGCCGGTCAAGTTCTTATAGCTGTTGGGGAAGGTATAGCCATCTTTCACCGTAAACTCAATATCGCAGTAATATGTAACACCTGCCTGGAACACGGTATTCGACGGGTAGATGGCGCCGTTGATATCGGTCCAGTTCATATCCGTGATTTCCACACCCTCTGTGGGAGTATAGGTGTCGTTGAGTTTACTGATGGTGTAGCCCACAACCGGGGTAGACACCGTAGCCCGCACCTCGGTAACAACGGTCTCGGCGGCGGATGCCGTCATTGGGAATGCTGAAACCAGCATCACCAGGGCCAGCAGAATGCTAAACAATCGCATTGTCTTTTTCATAATTTGTACCCCTTTCAGAATCTTCTGTCAGTTTTTTATTTGTCCGGCAGCTTGACCTTGTTGGAATAGACGGTATTGCCGCCGCTATCCTTGACCCGGCAGCGGTAGTAGTTGCCATTGTGAGAAGTCTTGGCGGTGAAGGTGAAGGCAGCCTTTGTAGCAGAGCTGGAGGAGCAGTTCTTCCAGGTCTTGCCGCCGTCAGTGGAAACCTGCCACTGATAAACCTTGCTGGCGCCGGTGGCCGTGA
>JAZSCE010000052.1:0-2863 GCA_045602725.1 Faecousia sp.
ACTGGACATCGGTGCAGGCGACGAGGTCATCGTTCCCTCCAACACCTTTATCGCCACCGCTCTGGCAGTGACCTACACCGGCGCTGCCCCCGTATTTGCAGAGCCGGACATCCGCACCTACAACATCGACCCCTCTAAGATCGAGGAAAAGCTTACCCCCAGGACCAAAGCCATTATGCCGGTGCACCTTTACGGTCTGCCCTGTGATATGGACCCCATTCTGGAGATTGCCAAAAAGCACGGTCTTTTTGTGATCGAGGACTGCGCCCAGGCCCACGGCGCTACTTACAAGAGCAAGGTCATCGGTTCTTTTGGCGATGCTGCCGGCTTTAGCTTCTACCCCGGCAAAAACTTAGGCGCTCTGGGTGATGCCGGTGCGACTGTAACCAACAGCAAAGACCTTGCTGATAAGGTCCGTGCTTTGGGCAACTACGGCTCTGACTACAAGTATCACCACATCTACAAAGGCGTCAACTCCCGTCTGGACGAGCTGCAGGCAGCCTTCCTGTCTGCCAAGCTGCCTCTGATGGACAAGGTCAATGAAGACCGCCGGGCTACCGCAAAAAAGTATCTGGAAGGCATTAAAAACGACGCCATTATTCTGCCTTATGTGCCGGAATACGCCGTGCCTGTATGGCATCTGTTCGCCATTCGCTGCAAAAAGCGGGACGAGCTGGCACAATATCTGGCCGACAAGGGCATCGGCACCAACAAGCACTACCCCATCGCAATGCACTTACAGGATTGCTATGCGGACCTGGGTATTGCGCAGGGTCAGCTGCCCATTGCCGAAGAGATCAGCGCCACTGAGCTGAGCCTACCTATGTACTACGGCATGACCGATGAAGAGATCCAGTATGTGATCAATGCTGTTAACCAATTTGCCTAATACGCTGTTTGGATATCTATCATCTGCTCAGCCGTCCGGTGTATGCCTGGCTGGACCGTAAGTTATCGCCAGTAAACACCTGGCTGTCTGTGGAAGAAACGGAAGAAAGGTAAAAATCCTATGAAAGTTCTAATGGTCGTCAGCTGGTACAGCCCCAAAGATGCCGAAACTATGTTCACCGGTGTCTTTCACTATGAACAAGCTATGGCGCTAAAGTCCCTTTGTGACACAGCGCTGTATTATCCCTATGACACTGCGTTGGATGTGCCCTTTACCAAAGGTGTGGAACGGGGTCTTATGACCTACCGCCGGAAAATGGCCACCCAGCGCATTCCCCTGCTGACCTCTCTTGCCGAGCGGCTGCAGATCATCTCCGATCTGCGCCGGATCTGCAAAGAATTCCAGCCGGATGTGCTCCACGCCCACTGCGCATTTAATGCCGGCAATATCGTTGCTATTTTCGGTAAACTCTACGGTTACCCGGTGGTCATTACCGAGCACAGTCCCATGGAGCAGATGCGATTGGAGATCCCCCGGGTGAAATCCAAGATGCACTATGCCTACGCCAACAGCGATGCCAACATCTGCGTTTCCAGCCACTCTATGAAGGGCCTGCAGGAGCAGTTCCCCGATTGTAAGTACCAAGTCATTTACAACGGCATTATGTCCCCGGAGAATTTGGACATGGATGGGCAGCAATATGCCCGGGAGGGCAAAATTAACTGCTGCATTGTGGCCGGTTTCTATAGTATCGATATCAAAGGCTACCAGTATCTCCTGCCTGCTATCGCCCAGCTGAAGGCGGAGGGTATGCCCATTGTGCTGCATATCTGCGGCGGTGGTGAGTACTTTGACCATTTCGTAAATATGGCCCGGGAGCTGGGCATTGAAGAGGATTGCATCTTCTACGGCAACTGCCCCAAGGCTAAGGTATATTCCATCGTCTCTCAGATGGACTTTAATATTTCCGCCAGCCTGTATGAATGCTCCGGCGTTTCCGTGGAGGAGGCGCTGCTGCTGAAAAAGCCCATGCTGGTGACCACCTCCGGCGGCGCCAACTCTCTGGTCACGGAGGAAAACGCCATTGTAGTGGAAAAAGGCAGCACCCAGGCGCTGGTGGACGGCATCCGGGGAATGGTTCGGCGGCTGCCGGAATTTGATGCTGAAAAGATTTACCGGTACGCTTTCACCAACTTTGAAATCGGACAGGTCAGCCACCAGCATTATCAGTTGTATCAATCAATTGTTCACAAAAAGTAATTTGGGGCAATGGTGAAATCTCTTGCCCATAACCTATAATCGTGGGCACACACGATAAAGGAGAGAAATACATGCCAATAGTGAGCGTAATCGTTCCAGTATATAAAACAGAGAAGTATTTATCAAAGTGTATTGATAGCCTGCTGGCGCAAACATTACAGGATTTGGAAATCATTCTTGTGGATGATGGTTCTCCTGATAACAGCGGAAAAATCTGTGATGACTACGCTGACCAACACCCCAACATTTCTGTAATCCATAAAGAAAATGAAGGCTTAACGCAAGCGCGGGTATCCGGTATGCGTATAGCATCCGGTAAATATATCGCATTTGTGGACAGTGACGACTGGATCCTTCCCGATATGTATGCGCCAATGGTCCAACAAGCAGAGGCGCACCTTGCGGATATCGTTGCCGTGGGATTTACTCGGGATTTTGGCAGCAGAACGGAGAAGTTCTGCAACCAGTTCCCTTCCGGTGTATACCAAGGAGAAGCACTCAAGCAGTTGCAAACCCAAGCCCTCTTTGACCCGGATACTATGCAGCAGCCATTCGCTCCCTGTGTTTGGGCAAAATTATACCGAAGCGAGTCTCTTCTTCCCGTTTTGCTTAGCCGAACTGATACCATTGGTTTTGGAGAAGATTCTCTATTTACCTTCCCGGCACTATTCCAAAGCCAGTGCGTTGTGATCCTAAATGAGCACTGGCAATATC
>JAZSCE010000053.1:0-14243 GCA_045602725.1 Faecousia sp.
TCCAATATAACGAGAAATGCGTGACGCAGTCGCCACGCATGCCCGTTAATCCATAATTTCGACAGAGACTCTTTCGCCCGTGCGCAGAGCAACCGTCTTGATGATGGTACGGATCTCCTTGGCGATCCGACCCTGGCGGCCAATCACCTTACCCATATCGCCTTCGGCAACACGCAGTTCCAGCACTTTTCCGTCCTCGTTTTCGATCTCGGTAACAGAGACGGATTCGGGATCATCCACCAGATTCTTTGCCATATACAGCAAAAGTTCTTTCATTGCGCTAACTCCTTCGGGGTTCTTACAGCACGCCGGCCTTCTTCAGCAGACCACGAACGGTGTCAGTGGGCTGTGCGCCGTTCTTGATCCAGGTCTGAGCCTTTTCAGCATCGACGGTGATGTTGTCGGACTCCAGCAGGGGGTTGTAAGTGCCGATCTCCTCAATGCAACGGCCGTCGCGGGGAGAGCGGGAATCTGCAACAACGATACGGTAGAAGGGAGCCTTCTTTGCGCCCATTCTTCTCAGTCTGATCTTAACCATGGGTTTCACCTCCAATAATAATCTTTCGTAAAATCTATATCGCAAAGCTTTTTGCTTTCAGCGAACACGTTTTCAGAAGCCAGGGAAGCCGCCAAAGCCGCCAAATCCCTTCATACGCTTCATCTTTTTGCCCATACCCGGGCCGGAGAACTGCTTGATCATCTTCTGCATCTGCTCAAAGGACTTGAGCAGCCGGGTCACATCCTCCACCTTCACACCGGCGCCGGCAGCAATACGCTTCTTCCGGGATGCGGCAATGATGGCGGGATTTTCCCGCTCTCTGGGGGTCATCGACAGGATGATCGCCTCGGTGCGTGCCATCTGCTTTTCGTCAACCTTGACACCCTTCAGGCCTGCGCCACCAGGCAGCTGCGCCAAAATTTCTTCCATAGAGCCCATGGATTTCATCTGCACCAGCTGATCGTAATAATCCTGCAGGGTGAAGCGATTGGAGCGGAGCTTTTCCTCCAGCTCAGAAGCCTTCTTTTCGTCATAGGCCTTTTCCGCCTTTTCGATGAGGCTCAGCATATCGCCCATACCGAGAATTCTCGATGCCATCCGGTCAGGATGGAAAGGCTCGATATCCTCCAGCTTTTCGCCCATACCCACGAACTTGATAGGCTTGCCGGTAACGGCACGGACAGAAAGCGCAGCGCCGCCTCTTGCATCGCCGTCCAGCTTGCTGAGCATCACAGAGTGGATGTCCAGCCATTCATTGAAGCTCTGGGCTGCGTTGACGGCATCCTGGCCGGTCATTGCGTCGACCACCAGCATAATTTCATCCGGGGAGACCGCAGCCTTGATGTTCTTCAGTTCTTCCATCAGCTGCTCATCCACGTGCAGACGACCAGCGGTATCCAAAAATACCATATCATGGCCACGCTGCCGGGCATAGAAAACAGCCTCTTTGGCAATCGTTACCGGGTCGGTCTGACCCTTTTCAAATACCGGGATGCCCAGCTTTTCACCGCAGACCTTCAGCTGGGTGATGGCGGCAGGCCGGTAAATATCACAGGCCACCAGCAGCGGATTCTTGCCCTGGCGCTTCATCAGGCCCGCCAGCTTGCTGCCATTGGTGGTCTTACCTGCACCCTGCAGACCTACCAGCATAACCACGGTAGGGCCCTTGGGATTGATGGTAATATGTTTGATATCGCTGCCCATCAATGTGGTCAGCTCTTCGTTGACGATCTTGATGATCATCTGTGCCGGGCTCAGCGCCTCCAGCACATCGGCGCCAACACAGCGCTCTGTAACCGCTTTCGTAAAATCCTTGCAGACCTTGTAGCTGACGTCCGCTTCCAGCAGCGCCATGCGAATTTCACGCATAGCCTCCTTGACATCGGACTCCTTCAGCCTTCCCTTTCCGCGAAGCTTTTTGAAGGCGGCAGAAATCTTTTCAGTTAAACCTTCAAATGCCATTATTTACTCCTCCAGTAACCGGGCCGCATCCAAAATGATCTTTGCCAGGTCACGGACCTCAGCATCATCCCGGCCTTGCAGCTGCTTGGCGGCAGACACGATGGTGCGCATCATCCTGCGGTTTTGCAGGTCACGCTTAACGCAGCCGGTCTTTTCCTCCATATTTCGCAGCAATGCTTCCGCACGGCTCAAGTTGTCATACACGCCCTGCCGGCTGACCTGCAGTTCCTGCGCGATCTCGCTGAGGGAATAGTCCTGATTGTAGTAAAGGTCGAAGCACATCCGCTGACGCTCCGTCAACAGTTCGCCATAGTAATCATATAGAAGTGACATCTGCAACGCGTCCATGGCGGCCTCCTTTGTCAAGGCATTTTCCTTGACACCCGACCTATCATACACCATCCGTACAGGCTTGTCAAGTATTTTTCCTTGACAGATGTAAATTATTTTACCACATACCACCTAGACAGCTCTTTCGTGGGCACAAAGCCCAGCCGGTCATACAGCCGCACCGCCCGTTCATTATTGGAGGCTACCTCCAGCATTGCAGTATCCGCCGTCAATGCGTGGCACAGCGCCAGTACCACATCGGCGCCTGCACCCTTTTGCACCGCCGCAATGGCGCTGATCTTATCATAGGACGCCTTTCCGATGCCCAAAAGCGTATCTCCCCGATGGACGAAGTATCCATCGCCCTTTGCAAGCATTTCCTGGCCATCCTTTTCCGTCATCCAGGCGGCATTGGCTACATTTTTCATTGCCGAATTGTAAATCTCCAGCCATTGCTTTATGGTCTGCTCCTGCACGGGAAACAGCGCCGCATCCGTATCCGGCAGGCCCTCCAGAGGCCGCTGCCGCAGGATCACGCTGTTTCGCAGCGGATACTTTTCCAGCGCAGGATGTCCCGTAGCAACCACCGTTTCTGCCCCGCACATAGTACAAAACTGCACGCACTCCCCAATCAGCGCCTCCGGCTCCAGGCTGGATTGGATCTTGATATAGGCAATGCCCCGGTAGGGAATCTCCCGCAAAGTCAGGCTGGCAGCACCGTTTTCCGTGGTAAAAACCGGAATATCTTTCATCGTATCATCTCCTGCTTATATGATAGCACAGCAAAATATTTTGTGCAACCTATCCAAGCCGCAGCCTTAACTTCGCCAAAGTTGCACAACCTTTCCGATTTTTTCGCAATCATTTGCTTTTTGCCCGAAAATATGTATAATAGAGATATCGTCCGATTGAAAGGAGGTTTATCCTATGAAAAAGATCATCTGCAAGAGAGAGTACGACACTGAAACGGCAACCTTTATTGAAAAGCATACCTATGGCTGTTTGGGTGATCCTGCAGGTTATGAGGAGTGTCTGTTCCAGACTCCTGAGGGTCTGTATTTTCTGTATGTGAACGGTGGCGAAGCATCCAAATACCCCACCGAGGACATCCTGCGTCTGGCCAAGACCAAGGTGGCAGACTGGCAGAACGGCAACTGATCCGTACATTCTTTGGCGATCGCGATTGCGGTCGCCTTTTTTCTTGACAAATGTGGTATGATATAAGGGTAAAAAGTCAGTTTTCCCTAAGGATTGATGGTAATGAAAAGAATTTTCGCCCTGTTAGGGTTAATCCTGTTTCTACTTTGCGGATGCGCACCGCGGGAAGAAAGCGCTCACATTGCCGCCACCACCCTGCCGGTATATGAATTTACTTCCCGGCTTTGCGACGGCACCGGCATCACGGTGACCCGGCTGGTGACGGAAAATGTATCCTGCCTGCACGACTATTCCCTGAATGTGCGGCAGGTTCGGGCGGCAGAAGCTGCGCAGCTGATTGTCCTTTCCGGCGCAGGTCTTGAGCATTTTATGGAAGATCTGCTGGCCGGCAAAAGCACTATCGACAGCTCTCACGGTATCGAGTCGCTGGAAGCGGAGCAGCATCACGGCCACGACCACGCAGAGGATGCCCATATTTGGCTGAGCCCCGAAAACGCCAAACAAATGGCGACCAACATCTGCACCGGACTTACCCAAAAATATCCGGCCCACAAAGCCGCTTTTGAAGCCAATCTTCAGGCTCTTTTGGCTGATATCGATGCCTTACAAGCCTATGCCGATGCGCAGCTTGCGGCATTAAAGTGCCGGGAGCTTATTACCTTCCACGATGGCTTTGGTCATTTGGCTCACGCCTTTGATTTGCAGATTCTTGCGGCTGTGGAGGAAGAATCCGGCAGCGAAGCATCCGCCCAGGAGCTGAAGGACTTGATCCAGCTTGTCCGGGAGCACAATTTGCCTGCCGTCTTTACGGAGCGTAACGGCAGCGTTTCCGCCGCCGATATCATCGCTGCGGAAACCGGTGTCAAAATCTACACTCTGGATATGGCCATGTCCGGCGAAAGCTGGATGGACGCTATGTATCAAAATATCAACACACTAAAGGAGGCGCTGGGATGAGAACTTCCCTACACGGTGCAGGCTGCGGCGATTCCTGCTGCCTGCGGGTACAGAATCTGTCCGTTAAGATCGGCAATGATAAAATCCTCAGCGACATCAACCTCCACGTGCACTGCGGCGAAATGGTGGCGCTGATCGGCCCCAACGGTGCAGGTAAATCCACTTTTCTGAAGGCTGTTTTGGGTCAGCAGGATCACGAGGGCATCATCGTATTTTCCTCTCCTGGGCAGCGGGGTCACAAGCCCAAGATCGGCTATGTACCGCAAACGCCCACCTTTGACCCCGGCGATCCCGTATCCGTAGCGGATCTTTTCGTGTGCTGCCAAAGCAAGCGGCCGGCATTTTTGGGGCATTCCAAGGCGATGCGCAAGAGTATTTTGGAATGCCTGCAGCGTGTCCACGGTGAAGATCTCATTGACAAGCGTATCGGCACGCTATCCGGCGGCGAGCTGCAAAGAGTGCTGCTGGCGCCGGCATTGGAGCCGATTCCCAACATTTTGATTCTGGACGAGCCGCTTTCCGGCGTGGACGTCGAGGGTCAGACCGACCTGATGGATATGCTGGACGAGATCCGGGACACCTACGATCTGTCCATCCTGATGACCACCCACAATTTCTCTCTCTTAAATCGCTATGCCGATCAGGTGGTGCTCATTGACCACGGTATCGCCGCTTCCGGCACACCGGAGCAGGTACTCTCCAGCGAAGCCTTCTCCAAGGTATTTCACAGAGCAGGAGGTGCGGCTGAATGAACATTTGGTACGCCATTTGCGATGCGCTTCCCATTGAAATGCTCCACTGGGGCTTTATGAAAAATGCGCTGCTGGCTATCTTGCTGATGGCGCCGCTGTTTGGTCTGCTGTCCACGATGGTAGTTACCGGCCGGATGAGCTTTTTCTCCGACGCGCTGGGACATTCCGCCTTTACCGGCATCGCCATCGGCTGCATCTGCGGCATTGCCGCACCGGTTTGGGCAGCGGTGATTTTCAGCGTATTGTTCGCCCTGCTGTTCTCCTTCGTTCGCAGCCGCAGCAATCACGCCGCCGACACTCTGATCGGCGTGTTTTCCAGCACCGCTGTGGCCCTGGGCATCTTCATCGCCACCTTGGGCGGCGACAGCTTCACCAAGTACAATCAGTATTTGATCGGAGATATTCTCTCCGTCACCCCGGCGCAGATCGCCACATTGGCAATCGTGCTGGTGCTGATTTTGATCTTTTGGTTCTTCCATTCCAATCGCCTGACCCTCACTGCCATTCACCCTCAGCTGGCTTCTTCCCGGGGCATCCGGGTAGGTCTTTCCCAGACGGTGTTCACCGTAGCCATCGCTGTGGTGGTGACCCTGTGCCTTTCCAGCGTGGGTCTGCTGATTTTGAATTCCCTGCTGATCCTGCCTGCCGCCGCATCGAAAAATGTGTCGAAGAATCTGAAGCAGTATCATCTGTTTTCCGTTCTGTTTGCGCTGATCGCCGGCATTGCAGGGCTTACGCTGTCCTACTATTTGGGAAGCTCCGCCGGCGCAGCCATCTGCCTGATGCTGGCGCTGATCTTCGTCATCAGCTTCTGCTTCCGGAAAGGACGGGGTTGATATGGAGGATGTAAAGATTCAGGTCATCGCCCGGATGAAGAGCGATTTCCCCACAAAATTCGGCATCCCCCGGCAAAGCGGCTTGGTGCAGGAGCTGCGCTCCACCATTATTTTCGAGCCGGAGTTTCGCAACGCCGATGCTCTGCGCGGTATTGAGGGCTACTCCCATCTGTGGCTCATTTGGCAGTTTTCAGAGGCAGTGCGCAGCGATTGGTCGCCCACAGTTCGGCCGCCCCGGCTTGGCGGCAATACCCGGATGGGCGTATTCGCCACCCGCTCCCCTTTCCGGCCCAACAATTTGGGTCTTTCCAGCGTAAAACTACTGGGGGTAGAGCATACGGAGAATTACGGTACGGTGCTGCACGTTGGTGGCGCAGACCTGATGGACGGCACGCCAATTTTCGACATCAAGCCCTACATCCCCTACAGCGATTGCCACGAGGACGCTGCCGGCGGCTTTACGGACACCGCAGGAGAATACCTGATGCAGGTGGACTTTCCTGCCGAGCTGCTGGCGCTGCTGCCCGAGGAGAAACGAGAGGCAGCCATTGGCATCCTGTCCCACGATCCCCGACCCAGCTATCAGCGCAAAAGCGACCGAATCTACGGCATTTCCTTCGCCGGCTTCGACATTCGCTTTATGGTCGAGGGCGATCAACTGACCGTGGTCGCAATTGAACAGCCCTGAAAAAACACCGGTGGAATTCCACCGGTGTTTTTTTAAGATTCCAATATTGCAAGGATATCGCCAAGGCCATTTTCCTTAAGAACCCGGTCATACACTTTCCAGTCATCCTGAAGAGCGGCGCTTTCTTTTGGCGCCATATTTCCTTTCAGTATGACACTGCTACCGGAGGGCAGCCTATTCCAAAGTTCGTGTTCTCTGTAGATTGGGTCGTTATGGTCCATCCATCCAAGATAATACTGAGTAGCGGATGGATTCTCGTCCTTATTTGACAGGTCGATCCGCTCATCTTCATTATACTGCAACTGCGTCCCTTTGGGAACTGTTCCCGCATTGTGCAAAAACATCGCATCTTTGTTGCCAATTATCTGATAGGCCAAGACTTTGCCGGAAAAAGGATGGCTCAACGCATACTCAAACCCCTGCAAACCGTGAAATTGAACTTCCAGGCAAGCGATCCGTGTATAAATTTCGTCTGGCTCGCTGGGGCTTTCGGTTATTATGAGCAGTTCTTTGTATGTTTCCGTATTGTAGCTGTAAAATATGGCAGGATCGTTCCAGTTTGAAAACGACTCCCTAACGCTACCCCCTATAATGTATTCAGGTCTTGGTTGCGTGCTTTCTGGTGCTGTCGAACTTTCGGTGGGGTTGGAGTTTTGCGTGGGCTGCGCATCCGTTTTCGCACAGGCACATAGGCCGGAAAGCAATGCGCAAAACAGAATCATTACAAGTGCTTTTTTCATAACAATCTTCCTTTCCACACTACTCTACTTCTCATCTCATAATTATTATCTAGTATGTACTGCTTGTTGTCAAGGATTGATTTGTTGGATACCTTGAAAAAAGCCCCCTCTGACGAGGGGGTTATTTTTTTGGAAACTCCTCTATATCCAGATCCCGGTAGGGGTATGCCCGCTGCCAGCCGTCGGCGGTTTTTTGGATGCTACTGCGATGGCTGCTGAGCAAGCGGACAATGTCGTAGACATTGATCCAAATTTCCGAATTGCACTCTTTTTGGCTTTCATCGAATACCAGCTCCAGCCCGAAATGCAGATGCACCGTTTCGATATTATTGACATTTTCCTTGTCCGAATACCCAGTGCGCCCCATAAAGCCAATGAGGTCGCCAGCCTGCACGATATCGCCCTCTTGCAAGCCATCGGCAAAGGGATGGTCCTTCTGCAGGTGGGCATAGTAATAGTAGCGCTTGGAGTCGAAGGATCGGATGCCGATGCGCCAACCGCCGTAGCGATTCCAGCCCATTGCTTCCACCACGCCGCCTTCCACCGCCACGATTGGCGTTCCCAGGCCGCCCATCAGATCGTTGCCCAAATGCTTTCTCTTAAAACCAAAGGAACGGCTGACGCCGAAATCGTCGCAATGGCTGTAGCCATAGCCTGCCGCCACCGGTGAAAAGGCTTTCAGCCCATATTGGGATTTCCATTCCCCATTGATCTGAATTGCATAGCTACCCACCAGGCCGCCCAAGGCAGCGGTGTAGGCTTCAAAATAATACTCGTAATATTTGCTGTTTGCGCCCAGCAGCTCCCGGGGTGATTTTTCCCTTTTTAAGTCCGCTGCCGCTTTTTTTACCGAGGATAAGGGGCATTTTCCGCCGGTCCTGCAGGCGGCAAGAGATAAAATCTCGATCCAACCGGTATGTTTTTCCTGCTGGGCGGTCTCGATATCCCGCTGAAGTGCGTACTGTAGCGATTCGTAGGGAATCTGAAAATCCACCCACCTGATGGGCTCTGCCCGCACCGGCAGCACCAATCCGAAAATCAACAAAAAGCACAGAAAAATACGCCGCTTCATCCCATTCACCTCTCGGTTAGGGTATGAAACGGCGTATAGATAATGCGTGCCAATTATTGGAGCTCCCGCACGATATCCTTGGCGATGCGGTAAATATCCTCCATTGTGTTCATCGACGAAATTTGATTTTTATAGTAGCTGCTGTGGGCAACGCCACGCAGATACCAGGCAAAATGCTTCCTAGCCTCCAGGCAGGCGATATGCTCACCGTGATCCTGCTCGGAGAGCTGGAACTGCCGGACAGCCAGCTCGATCCGCTCCTTCAGCGGCGGCCGTTCCGGGATGGGCTTGCCCTCCAGCGCAGCTTTGGTCTGTTCAAATATCCAGGGGTCACCAAAAGCCGCACGGCCGATCATAACACCGTCGGCGCCGGTACGCTTCAGGCACTTTACCGCTGTTTCCGCACTGACGATATCGCCATTGGCGATGACGGGAATACTGAGATTCCGCTTGACCTTCGTGATCATATCCCAATCAGCGTTGCCGGTATAGAGCATCGCCCGGGTTCTGCCGTGGACAGTGACCATTGCTGCGCCGTTATCCTCCATCCGCCTGGTAAAGTCCAGTACATTGATGCTGCCCTTATCCCAGCCGAGGCGGCATTTCACCGTAACCGGTACATTTACCGCATCCACAACTGCCTTCACGATATCTCCAGCCAGTTCAGGAGTCCGCATCAGGCCGCATCCATCGCCGGAATTGGCGATCTTTGGCATAGGGCAGCCCATATTGATGTCCAGGAAGTCACAGCCGGAGATCTCCAACGCCAGCACCGCAGCCTCTGCCATAATAGCAGGATCGTTGCCGAATATCTGGGCACCGCAAAGGCTGCCTTCGTTCTTCTTCAGCAATCCGGCGCTCTTTTTATCACGATACACCAGCGCCCGGGAAGAAACCATCTCTGTAACGGTGATGTTTGCACCTAAATCGGCGCAAACCGTACGGAACGCCCAATCCGTTACGCCGGCCATTGGGCCAAGGGCAATGGGATTATTCACTTGGAGATTCCCGATGCGCATAGGTACTCTCTCTTTCTTTTATAGTACCGTCAGTATAGCACAACTGCGCGCTCTTCGCAAGTCAAATCAGTGCAGTAATGATCCAGGCGATTCCCGTCAGCGCCGCACCGACACAGGCCCAGGCGGGGCCAAAATAGAAAAGCTTTTGCTTGCCGTCCATTTTGGGATTGCGGATGATGTGCTGGGCTTCCTTCATCAACTGCTCCTCGGTCACGCCGACCGCACCGTCTCTCAGAATAAATATTGCCTGCTCAAACAGCTTCTTGTCCGGGCTTTGTACCACGATCACCTGCCGGGAAATTCCCTTTACCATACTACCAACTCCTTTGGCAGTATCATACCCCGTTGGAAGTTTTTTCATTCAAAGGGCTTGACAAAGCCACTCTACTGTGTTAGAGTAAATGTGTACTCTAACGGATTAGAGAAAGGAGAGCTTCTATGGATACACCAAAAGTCTTTGAAAGTGAATACCGCTTCTGCCTGATCTTGTGGGAGCACGAGCCCATCAAAAGCAGCGAGCTGGTAAGCCTGTGCGCCCGGCAACTGGGCTGGAAACCCACCACGACCTATACGGTCATTAAGCGGCTTTCCGAGCGTGGCGTGCTTAAAAATGAGAATACCGTGGTTACCTCCCTGGTCAGCAAGGATCAGGTGCAGGCTGCCGAAATCAGCGAAATGGTAGAAAAGACCTTCGAAGGCTCTCTGCCTGCCTTTATCGCTGCCTTTACCAAGCACCAAAAGCTCTCTGAGGAGGAGCTTGACGCCGTTCAGCAGATGATCGACCGTTACCGGAAAGGAGAATAACGATGAGCAAAGTCTTCCTTACCCTGGTAAATATGAGCATATCCGCAAGTTGGATCGTGCTGGCAGTTGTGTTGCTGCGCCTTGTGCTGAAGAAGGCGCCCAAATGGATCACTGTCCTGCTTTGGGGCATTGTGGCGCTGCGACTGATCTGCCCATTCACGGTTGAAAGTGTAATGAGCCTGATCCCCAGTGCCCAAACCGTTAGCCCCAGCATTGTAACCGATACTGTCCCCACCATCAATACAGGCATTCCCGTTCTCAACAATGTGGTAAATCCCGTAATCAGCCAATCCTTTACCCCTGCACCCGGCGAAAGCACCAATCCCCTGCAAATTTGGATTCCCATCCTCACAGCGGCTTGGCTGGTTGGCGTGGCGATTTTGCTTGTCTATACCGCCATTAGCTATTTCCGGGTAAAGCACAGGATCGGAACAGCCGTTTTGCTGCGCAGCAACATTTATCAAAGCGAGCGTGTGGTCTCCCCCTTTGTGCTTGGCATCGTCAAGCCGAGAATATATCTGCCGTTCTATATGAACGAAGCGGATATGCCCCACGTAATTGCCCACGAGCAGGCCCACATTCGCCGCAAGGACCATATATGGAAGCCTTTGGGCTTTCTGCTGCTGACGCTGCATTGGTTTAATCCGCTGATGTGGCTGGGCTATGTGCTTCTGTGCCGGGATATCGAGCTGGCCTGCGATGAAAAGGTTATCAAAACGCTGGACCGGGATGCCCGGGCAGATTATTCCCAGGCACTTCTAAGCTGCAGCGTAAACAGAAGAATGATCGCCGCCTGCCCGCTGGCCTTTGGCGAGGTAGGCGTGAAAGGAAGGGTGAAATCTGTGCTGAATTACAAAAAGCCTGCCTTTTGGCTGATTTTGGCGGCCATTGTCGCCTGCATTGCGTTGGCGGTGTGTTTCCTCACCAATCCCCCTACCAAAGAAAACACGCCCACCACTGCGCCAACTTCGCCTACTGTGCCCACCGGCCCCCATCAGGCTGCCCAATCTGTCATATCCCATTTCCCCCTGCGCCTTGTGGGCCAGTCCTACACTGAATTTGACGGTGTCTATATCCAGTTCAATTCTATCCAAACAACCGACAGCGGTTACATCCTTTTCAATGCAACGCTGCGCAATAAGTCCAACACGGATATCACATACGGCGCAGACTACACCATTGAGTACAAAGACGGCGATTCCTGGGTCAGCGCACAGGAAGGCGATCTTGGTTTCCTCACGGAGGCATATCTTTTGCAGGGCGGACGAGAAAACAACCATACCTATAGCACGCAGGGCTTTGATATGACCCGAAGCAACACATTCCGGCTGACCGTTCCCTTCACTGTAAATCAAAACGGCGAAAGCAAAACCTATCGCACCTGGATTGATTTTCAGCTCAGCGACTCAGCTCCTCTGGAAGCGCTAAAGACCAGTTATCCTGAATTTTTCGGGCTGAATACCGATTCTGGCCTGACTGTCTATGTGTGGCAAATGTCGGAAAATGGTTATAGCTGCCATTTGTCCAGCGGAGCTCCCAGCGCTTCCTCTTATCAGGAGTTCCCGTTTCAACTCTCAGTCTCCATCAGCGAGATGCAGCTAATTTTAAGCACCTATAATATCAGCAGAGATCAAATTCATTTGGAACCCATTATCTGCTTCGCATCCAGCTATATTTACACCATCGACGATGCTTATCGCCAGAAGCTGGAGGAGAAATTCTGGTCAACCGTTCCCCAGCCGGATCCTCAAGCTGTCTATCAAACTGCTTCCTTCGACATTGACGGTGACGGCAAGGAAGAATCCTGCGTACTGCGTTACACCCCCACTGCCGGAGCGGTTAACTTCATATTGAGTGTGCGGGAATCGCGAGAGGTAAATCCACTGTATCAAAGCGTTTTCCTGTCGCTCAGGCCTTACGATTATTCTATGGTTTACGAGGTTTCCTTTGAAACGGGTGAGGACGGCATCACACGCATCCGGACTACCACCACCAAAGGCGACACTACGAAAAGCCACCTGTTCGACATTTCCGTTTCCTCCTGGAAAATCCAGCTAACCGAAAACGGTGTTTCCTTCTACGATATATATAAATAAGGGTGCCTCACGGCACCCTTTTTATTCTTCCTCATCCTTCGGTCGGTTGTAGCGGCCCATAGGCTCCCATTCCGGCAGGGGCAGGCGCTGCATTGCGCCAAATACCCGCTCCTTCAGGTCAGGATAGGTCTTGCTCAGGTCATAGACCAATTGCTTGATCTCCTCCCGTTTTGTATGTTTATCCGCCGGGCAGCGGTTTTCCACCACCGGCAGCTCCATCCGGGTGGCGAAATTATCCACCGTCTTTTCGTGGATGTACAGCATCGGGCGGATCTGCGTCACCCCCATCCGATCCAGCTCCGTTACCGGCTGGAAGCAGCTTATGCGGCCTTCATAGATCAGGGACATCAAAAAGGTCTCCACCGCATCGTCAAAATGATGACCCAGCGCCACCTTTTGGATTCCTCGGTCAAGGATCGCCTGATTCAGCGCACCCCGGCGCATTTTGGCGCACATAGAGCAGGGATTCTTCTCCTTGCGATGTTCAAAAATGATGGGGCCGATCTGCGTCTTGACAATCGTATAGGGCACTTCCAGCTTGTCGCAGAACGCCTGGACACCGCTGTAGTCCATCCCCAGGCCCATATCCACAGTCACCGCCTCCAGCGAAAAATCGCTGTACTGGCGCAGTCCCGCCAGAATTTGCAGCAGCACCAGCGAATCCTTACCGCCGGACACGCCTACGGCCACCCGATCGCCGGGGTTTATCATATTGTAATCCTCCACACAGCGGCGGACCAGGCCCATCAGCTTTTGCATCGTGGACATCCTCCAAATTTTTAGTAAAATAGCAAGTGAGAATATGAGAGTTCTAAAGAGAATACACGAGATTTTTCGAGTTCTTTTAGGATTTCATAAAAATTATGCAAAAATCGTTTGACAAGTAAATTTGTTTGTGTTATCATCATCTAGCGTCTTGAAGCCATTGTACTTCAAGCATACGAATTTGTCAAAATATTTTACCTATTGGAGGAACGCATAATGTCCACTACTCTTCTGAAGAAGGAGACCCTGGAGCGCAAGTGGTATGTTATCGACGCTGCCGGTAAGCCCCTGGGCCGTACCGCTGTCATCGTTGCCAACCTGCTGCGTGGCAAGCACAAGGTCGACTTCACCCCCGCAGTTGACTGCGGCGACTATGTCATCGTCATCAACACTGACAAGGCCATCCTGACCGGCAAGAAGCTGGATCAGAAGTCCTACTACCGTGTATCCGGCTGGATCGGCGGTTTGAAGGAAACCAAGGCCCGCACCATGATGGAAACCCGCTCCGATTACGCTCTGGAGCTGGCTGTCAAGGGTATGCTGCCCAAGAACTCCATTGGCCGCAACTCTATGACCCGTCTGCACCTGTACAAGGGTGCTGAGCATCCCCACGCTGCTCAGAAGCCCGAAGCTTGGACCCTGTAATTGGAGGTAACGGAAAATGTACGAGAGCAAGAAGAAGTATTACTACGGCACCGGCCGTCGGAAGTCCTCCGTCGCCCGTGTTCGCGTTTATGAGAACGGCACCGGTTCCATCATCATCAACGGCCGCGAGATCGATGACTATTTCGGTCTGGACACCCTGAAGCTGATCGTCAATCAGCCTCTGGTCACCGCTGATCTGGTTGGCAAGGTCGACATCGTTGTTACCGTCGCCGGTGGTGGCGTTTCCGGTCAGGCCGGCGCTACCCGCCACGGTCTGTCCCGTGCCGTGGTCACCCTGAACCCCGAGCTGCGTCCCACTCTGAAGGCTGCTGGCTTTATGACCCGCGACCCCAGAATGAAGGAAAGAAAGAAGTACGGCTTGAAGGCCGCCCGTCGCGCACCTCAGTTCTCCAAGAGATAA
>JAZSCE010000054.1:0-31636 GCA_045602725.1 Faecousia sp.
GCCTCATCAATGTATGCCTGCACCTGCTCCCTGTTCTCCACCCGATCCAAAAGGCTCTGGGTGATCTTGCCGTCGGGAGCAAGGACCATAAAGGTAATGCCGTAAATGGTCTCGATACAGGTGGTGTAGATGGAGAATTCACCGCCGCCCACCAGCTTGAAGTCCACTTCCACACCGGTGGACTTGCCGATCCAGTTGCGCTGGATCTCCTTGGTGGATTCGGGCCAGTCGATCTCATCCAGGCCCTCCAGCAGTTTCTCAGCAAACGCAGGCTGGTCAATGACCCACTGCATCATCATTCTCTTTTCAACGGGATAGCCGCCGCGCTCGGACTTGCCGTCAATGACTTCGTCGTTGGCAAGAACGGTACCCAGAGCCTCGCACCAGTTGACGGGCATCTCGATACGCTTGGCATAGCCTGCCTCCCACAGTTTCTTAAAGATCCACTGCGTCCATTTGTAGAACTCAGGATCGGAGGTTGCCACGACCTTAGACCAGTCGTAGTCAAAGCCCAGTTCCTTCAGCTGACCGGAGAAGGTTTCAATATTCTTCTGGGTAAAGCCATTGGGATGGTTGCCGGTATCCACCGCATACTGCTCTGCAGGCAGACCGAAGGAGTCATAACCCATAGGGTGCAGAACATTGAAGCCCTGCATACGCTTCATACGGGACATAATGTCAGTAGCCGTATAGCCCTCGGGGTGACCTGCGTGCAGACCGACGCCGGACGGATACGGGAACATATCCAATACATAATACTTGGGCTTGCTGAAATCCCAAACATCCGTGGCGAAGGTATTATTCTTCTCCCAATATTCGTGCCATTTCTTTTCAATGGCAGCAAAATCGTAATTTGCCATTTTGCTGATCCTCACTCTTCGATGATAATATCTTTCAAATCGACCTGAACGGCATCTGCCCAGACACGCTCCAGATCGTAAAACTTTCTTGCTTCATCCGTAAACACGTGGACAACGATTGCGCCGAAATCCAGCAACTCCCAGGAGTTGCCACGATGGCCTTCCCTGCCAAGCATAGTCTCGCCCAGCTGCTGCAGAGTGTACTCTGCGTAATCGCACAACGTCTTAACGTGGGTATTGGACGTACCGGTGCAAATCAGGAAATAATCTGCCAAGCTGGAGACCTCATTGATCTTCAGCAGCTTGATATCCATGCCCTTCTTTTCGTCCAACGCTTTGGTTACTGCATAAGCGACTTCCATTGCACTTAACATTTTCTTCAATCCTTTCCGTTGAGCCAGTTCAGCGCCGCCTGTGACGCAGGCGAAACCTCACTGCCCTGCTTCTTCAGTAATTCTAGAGTCATTTCAAGACCCAACTTCAATGCGGCATCAATATCCGAATATGCCAGCTCACGCAGTTTCTCCACACCAGGGAAATCTCTGCAGGGCTCCATATAATCTGCCACATAAATGATTTTTTCCAGCAGCGTCATATCTGCTCTTCCGGTGGTGTGATGCCGGATAGCGCTGACCACCGCTTGATTTTCTCCAAAAATACGTTCTGCCACCAGGCTGCCCGTCAATGCGTGCAGCGTTTTGGGGTACTTTGCGGAAAAATCATCCAGTATAATACCATACGCATCGCACAGTGTCAACTGAAGTGTACCACGCAGCGCCTTAGTAATATCGTGCAGGATTCCGGCTCTTGCGGCATCGGTTTCATCAGCGCTCCAATGCTTTGCCAGGTCTACTGCCGTATCACGGCAGCCCAACACGTGATTGACCCGTTTGGGATCGATCAGGCTGATAACCACCTTTTCAAGCTGCTCCATAGGAAGCTGCCGGTAATTGCCATTGACACCGTAAAGGCCATTCTCCTTGATATACTCGACAACGCCTTTCGGTAAGTAAACATCTGCACAGCCAAGCATCAACATTCTGCGCAGATCTGTGGACGAGATCGCAGTGACCTCATTTTGCACGATCTCCACTTTGGCGCCGCTGGCTTCTAATGCCGCTTTTTGTTCGGCAATTGCGGTTTTTTCGTCTTTATCACCACGGCAAAGTACGGCTAAAGTTGCGTTTTCCCATATAATCTCCGGATTTCGCCAGGTATGGAAAGAAAGGAACATATCCGTTCCCATAATCAGGAACAGCTCGTCCTCAGGGAATTGCACTTTCAGCTCCTGAATCGTCAGGTAAGTGTAGCTTGTACCCTCTCGACGAAGCTCCATATCAGAAATTTGAGCGTAGGGGATCTGCGCTGCCCCAATCGTCAGCATTTCCAATCTCTGCTGAGCAGTTGGCGACCCCTCCGGAAGCACCTTATGGGGTGCGATCCGATCCGGGATCAGCAAAAGCCTGTCCAGCTTAAGAAGCGCAAATGCCTGCCGGGCGGCGTGCATATGACCAATATGAGGCGGATTGAAGGTACCGCCGTAAATACCGATCCTTTCCATAGACTATCCCCTTTTCGCGGTTTAATCTTCGCCGTGGAGTTGCTTTTCTCTGCTGCGCTCGATTGCTCTTTCGATCGCTTTTTCTCTAAAATACTGATTGCGCTGCTCACGCACCCGCTTCTCAGCGGCACGGCGCGCACGCATACCTCTGCCCACAGGGTCAGACTTGGACTTGGCCGTAGGCTTACGCTTGGCACGGCCGGTCTGATTGCGCTCAGCCTGGCACTTTTCGCTGTATCGCCAAATGACGAACTTGGTGCCGATCACCGCAACGCCTTCCGCACCGGTAGCCTCGCACAGGGCATCGCAGACCTCACGGGCGCTCATCAGCGCACCCTCCAGCACTTTTCCCTTGACCAATTCACGGGCTGTCAGCAGGTTCTCCGCCTCTGCAATCACAGAATCGGAAACGCCACCCTTTCCTACCATAAGGGTAGTATCCAGGGTATTGGCCTGGGCACGCAGATTTGCTCTTTCCTTACTTGTCAGCATAACCTGCCTCCTTCAATTTCTCGTAAAATACATTCAGCGCATTGGCTCTGTGGGAAACCTTATTCTTATCCTCAGCGCTCATTTCTGCGGTGGACATACCCATTGGCGGATAATAGAAAATGGGGTCATAGCCAAAGCCATTCTCGCCTCTCGGCTCCCGCAGCAGTTCACCGTGGATCTCGCCACGGGCCTGAATCACCTGACCTTCCGGCGTTACCATTGTGATCACGCAGACGAACTGCGCCTGCCGCTGGCCATCCGGAACGTTCTCTGTGTTCTTCAAAAGCAGCAGCAATCTGCCCCAATCATCCAAGGAATCGTCAAAGCCATAGCGTGCCGAATAAATGCCAGGCTCGCCACCCAGGGCATCCACCGCAATGCCGGAATCATCCGCCAATGCAGGCAGACCCGTGGCCTTCATCACCGCATCCGCCTTTATGAAAGAATTTTCTTCAAAGGTGGTTCCGGTCTCCTCTACATCAATATCCACACCCAGCTCCGACTGCAGTACCAGCTCGAAGCCGAATTTTTCCGTAATTTTGCTGATTTCCGCCAGCTTATGCTTATTTTTGCTTGCCAGAACTACTTTCATACCGTTTCCTCACATCAACGCATCCACAAAGTCCTGGGCAACAAAAGGCATCAGATCATCCGCCTGCTCACCCACGCCAATGAACTTCACCGGGATCTGCAGCGTATCCGCAACCGCAACAACGATGCCGCCCTTGGCTGTGCCATCCAGCTTGGTGATGGCAAGCGCTGTCACGCCGGCGATCTCCTTAAACTGCTTTGCCTGAATCAGGCCATTCTGACCGGTGGTGCCATCCAGAACCAGCAGCACTTCTTTATCCGCATCCGGCAATTCCCGGGAAATAATACGGGTAATTTTATTCAGTTCGTTCATCAAATTGACCTTGTTGTGCAGCCGGCCGGCTGTGTCAATGATGATCACATTGCTCTTACGAGCCTTAGCAGCCTGAATACCATCAAAGACCACAGATGCCGGGTCAGCGCCCTCGTGCTGACGAACAATATCAGCACCGCAGCGCTCTGCCCAAATCTGCAGCTGATCGGCTGCAGCCGCCCGGAAGGTATCACCGGCAATCAGGGTCACTTTTTTGCCCTGCTCGATCAGCTGCTTTGCGATCTTGCCGATGGTAGTGGTCTTACCAACACCATTGACACCGATTACAAGGATCACAGCAGGATCTGTGGACATCGGCAGCTCCGTGCTGCCAACGCTCAGCATTTCCACCATAATCTGCTTGAGCTGATCCTGGGCATCCTCTGCCTTCGTAAGGCCGCTGCTGCGAACTCTGGCGCGCAGCTCTTTCACGATCTTCAGCGATGTTTCAACGCCCAGGTCAGCCAGGATCAGGCTTTCCTCCAGCTCATCGTAGAAATCGTCATCGATCTCACTGAAGCCGGTGAAAACGCTGCTCAGCACGGCGGTCATTGCGTTTCTGGTCTTGGTCAGGCCGGTTTTGATTTTATCGAAAAATCCCATAGGGAAACTCCTTTATTCTGTGATGCCCAAATACTCTTCCATCTGATTCAGATCCAGGCGCAGCAGCTTGGAAATACCCTGCTCCTGCATCGTCACGCCGTAAAGCACATCGGAAGCTTCCATAGTGCCACGTCTGTGGGTAATGACGATAAACTGGGTCTTTTGGCTCAAATTGCGAAGGTAGGTGGCGAAGCGCTCCACGTTCCGGTCATCCAATGCTGCATCGATCTCGTCCAGCATACAGAACGGTGTTGGACGCACCTTCAAAATTGCAAAATACAGTGCGATAGCAACGAATGCCTTTTCGCGACCGCTGAGCAGCGTAATGGTCTTAAGCTGCTTTCCGGGAGGCTGCACCCTGATCTCAAAGCCGCAGGTCAGGGGCTGTTCGGGGTCTTCCAGCACCAGTGCGCCGTGACCGCCGCCGAACATCTCCGTAAAGGTCTGCCGGAAATACTCGTCGATCTTCTTGAACTCTGTAACGAAGATGGTGGTCATCTCCTTGGTGATATCTTCAATGATACCCTCAAGCTCCCGTTTTGCAGTCAGCACATCCTGCTGCTGTCCGTTCAGGTAGCTGTAACGCTCGCTGACACGGGCATACTCCTCGATGGCGCCCAGATTGGGTGTGCCAAGCAAGGTGATGCGGCGCTTCAGATCCGCGATCAGGCGCTGGCCGGCGGCAAGAGATTCGATCTGCCCACGCAGCTCACCAGCCGTACCGGGCGTCAGGCCGTAAGAATCCCACAGCTTGTCGATGATTTGCTTCTCCTCCATAGAGGAAGTGACCTTCTTCTGCTCCAGCAGAGCACAGGCACGCTCCATATTGAGGATATCCTTGTTCTTTTCCTGGCCCTCCCGCTCTGCCTTTGTCTTAGCAGCTTCGGTTTCAATGCGCGCAGCGGAAACAGCAGAAAGTGCCTGCTTCTGAGCAGCAATTTCTCCCGACACCTCATCCTGACGAATCAGCAATGCGGCAATTTCAGCCTCGATGCGCTTGGTCTCTTCCTGAATTGCCTCGATCAAAGCCTGTTTCTTTTGCGTATCGCCTTCCATAGCGCCACGCAGCTCATTCAAGTCAGCAATGTGGGTCAGTGCGGTGTTCTTCTCCGCATCCAATGCAGCCGCATCGGTCTTAAGGGCTGTCATTCGATCATTCAGCAGCGCAGTACCCTCTGCGATCTCGTTTTGGCTGCCTTCGAGGGCTTGCAGAGACAGCTTGGTCTGCTCCAGCTGCTGGGTGAAGATCTGGATCTTTGCCTCGTTGGATGCAAGGCGCTCACGGTCAGCATTATTACGCTGCTGCAAGGCTGCCAGCTCTCTTTGTGCGGAGGATTCGGCATCCACGATGGCCTGCAGCAGGATCTCATACTGCTTTTCCTCGCCGGAAAGCTTCAGCACCAGGTCCTCCGCTTCACGCAACTGCTCCTTGGCGGTGGTCACCTGGTATTCCACCTGATCCACCAGCCGCTTGGCTTCCGTCAGCTCCACCTCGTTGGTCTGCTTCTTTTCCTGCAGCTCCTTTTCCAGCGCAATCAGTTTTTCCAGCTCATTGGCACGGGACAGAATACCGGCTTCCTTGTTCACGGAGCCGCCGGTCATAGAGCCGCCGGGATTCATAACCTGACCGTCCAAAGTGACAATCTTAAATCGATTCTTATATTTATTTGCCATTGCGATGGCAGCATCGATATCCTGCACAATTACAGTTCTGCCCAGCAGATTTTCAACGATGCCACGATAGGTTTCCTTGCAGGTAACCAGGCCGGATGCGATTCCAATGAAGCCACGGCAATTTTCCAGTCCGCTCTCATTGAGGGATCTGCCTTCGATGGTCTTAATGGGCAGGAATGTGGCTCTGCCGCCACCGGTGCGCTTCAGGAAGGCAATGGCAGCCTTGCCATCGGCTTCAGAATCCACCACGATCTGCTGCATAGCCGCGCCCAGAGCGATCTCCAGCGCTACGGTGTAGCGATCGTCCGTGCGGATCAGGCGGGAAACAGGTCCGTGGATATTGCGCAGGGCGCCACGCTGTGCCTCTTGCATAACGGACTTCACAGACTTGGTATAGCTTTCAAAATCCCGCTCCATCGCCTGGAACACACGGATTTTTGCCTGCACAGAATCCAGCTTATTTGTCAGTTCACGGTCCTTTTCCTCCAGCTCGGTGTACCGCTTGACACGGGACTCCTGACGAAGGCTGTAGCCGGTGATGGTGTTATTGCAGGCTGTAACCTCATCCCGAGCCTTGCGAAGCTCAGCACGGCACGCATCCAAATCTGCCTGGGCAGCCTTGTGACGCACTGCACCGGCTTCCAAATCTGCCTGTAGCTGCTGCAAACGCTGTGCAGACTGCTCCATACTCTCTGTAAGGCCACGGATGTCGGCTTCCCGACCTGCCAGCTCCGCAGAGAGATTCGATTCTGTACTGCGCAGCTGCAGATACTGCCGGGTCAAGCCTTGGGCATCCGCGGTCATCGCAGCCAGCTCCTGCTGCAGCTTTTCCAGCTCCTTATGCTTAGCAGCCAGGGCAGCCTCAATTTCAGCAACACGAGCCTGTGCCTGCTCAATTTGCTGGATAATACCACCGCTGCGGTCAGCGGTGCCGCGCATTTCTTCTTCGATCCGGGCAATATTGCCGTTGTTATTTTCCACATTGCCACGAAGCACCGCCATCTGACCATCCAGCTGTTGGAAGGTAGACTCCAGCATATTCAGCTTTACACGGGCAGTTTCCAGCTCGTTGTCCTTTTCCCGAAGCTGCTCGCCATAGGTTTCGCTCAACGCATACAGCCGTTCCAGGTCCTCGTGTGCCTGCTGCAGCACAAAAGATGCGGAGGTATAGTCCTCTTCCGCCTTCTTTGCAGCTGCGGACAGCTTGTCCAAGGTTTCCAGCCAAACGGTGACCTCTACGCCACGCAGCTCGTCCTTCAGCTCCAGGTATTTCTTCGCCTTTTCAGATTGTGCTCTTAAAGGCTCAAGCTGCAGCTCCAGCTCAGAGACCTTGTCGCCGATACGCAGCAGATTTTCCTCTGTATGGGCCAGCTTACGCTCGGTTTCTTCCTTGCGGTGGCGGTACTTGGAGATACCGGCAGCCTCTTCAAAGATCTCACGGCGGTCAGCGCTCTTCAAGGACAGAATCTCATCAATACGGCCCTGACCAATATTGGAATAGCCCTCTCTGCCAAGTCCGGTATCCATAAACAGCTCGGGGATATCACGAAGTCTTGCAGATTGTCTGTTGATATAGTATTCGCTGTCACCGCTGCGATAGTACCGGCGGGTGACCATAACCTCATCGGCATCATAAGCCAGCGCTCTGTCGGCATTATCCAGGGTCAGCGTTGCCTCGGCAAAGCCTACAGGCGCACGCTTCTGCGTACCGCCGAAGATCACGTCCTCCATCTTGGCTCCACGGAGTGTCTTGGTGCTTTGCTCACCCATAACCCAAAGAATGGCGTCCGAAATATTCGATTTTCCGGATCCGTTGGGGCCAACGATGGCAGTAATATCATCGCCAAAACGAATCAGCGTTTTTTCAGGGAAAGACTTAAATCCCTGCACTTCCAGTGATTTCAAATACACGGCAAAATACCTCACCAAAAATATGTATATAGCATCAAGTTATTATACTTGAAAATGAGCACGAATGCAAGAAATACTTTCAGTAAACTGGCGAATTTTGACATAATTTTTTCTAATTGCCATATTGCATTTTTAATACTATGAGTGCTATAATGAATGCACTGTCAGGAAAGTATGAGGAACCCCTATGGCGAAGTGCCCCAAATGTGGAAATGAAATACAGGAAGGCAAGCGAATTTGTCCAATTTGTGGCGAATCGCAACGGGCCGAAGCCCGGGCTGCGAAAAAGACCCGGCGCTGGATTTTCGGTTGCTGTTTTGCAGTTGTCTTGGTTGCAACCTTTCTTTTAGGTCTGTTTTTGTTTAACAAATTTGTGCCCGGGCTTGTGCAAACAACTACACCCACGCAAAGCACTACGGTGCCGACCCGGCAGCCAACAAAGCCAACCCAGCCGCCAACTCTGCCCACAACTGTACCTACCGAGCCTGCCACTGTACCTACTGAGCCCACCACTGCTCCCACCGAGCCTACCACTGTACCTACGGAGCCTGCCACTCCTCCTACGGAGCCGACCGCACCCCTCACAGAGCCGCCTACCAAGCCCTCTGAGCCCATCAATGACGATCCCATCGGAACCAAATATACCCGCCGGGAACTGATGGCAATGAGCAACGACGGTCACGGCTACGGCCCGGGTAATGCAACCGATGGTAACCGTCCTCCCTATCCCGGTCCCTTGCAGAAGAAATATGGCAAATACGATGCCAATTTCATCGCACCGGACAACGGAAACATCTACCTGACCTTTGACTGTGGCTACGAACACACTGCCACCGATGCAGACGGCAAGAAATACCGTGTTACCGAGAAGATTTTGGATGTGCTTAAGGAAAAGGATGTCAAGGCCGTATTCTTTGTCACGATGTACTATGTGAAGGATCAGCCGGATCTTGTGCAGCGTATGATCGACGAAGGACACACAGTTGGCAACCACACCAACAATCACCCGGTAATGCCCAATCAGACCATAGACAAGATGGTTTACGAAATCCAAAGCCTCCACGATTATGTGAAAGAAACATTCGACTACGAAATGAATCTCTTCCGCTTCCCCACCGGCGAATACTCCACCCGCAGCCTGGCTGTTGTTCAGACATTGGGATACAAAACTGTGCATTGGAGCTTCGCTTATGTGGACTATGACACAGAAAATCAGCCCAACATCAAAAAGGCACTGGATCACGTAACCAGCTCCCATCACAGCGGCGCTATCTACCTGCTCCACGCGATTTCCACTACCAATGCTTCCATCCTTGGCGATGCCATTGATTTTTTCCGTGCAGAAGGCTATAACATTGAATTGTTTTCTTAATAAGAAAAGCAGGACACATTCCGTGTCCTGCTTTTTTGTTAGTTATTTATAGGATGGTGGGCTGTGGGGCTGTTGGGCGTCAAAGCCTCAAAGGTGTAGCCGTTTGCAAGACCCCACTGGATGATCCGCTCTACTGCATCCACACTGTAGCCGTGGATATCGTGCTGCAGCACAACGGAGGCTGTTCTGGACTTGCAGCCGTTGATCACATTGCGGTAGACCTCATCCGCAGTTTTTGCGTCATCGGCATCCTTGCTGTCCACATTCCAGTCAAAGTAAGTAAAGCCCTTTTCTTCCACCAGCTTGGTCAGCCGGGTCATAATGCCATCAATAGCATTATGCTTCTTGCTGACTTCATTGGAGCTGCCACCGGGGAAACGCATCAGCGTGGTCAGGATACCGGTGCGCTGATATATCTTATCCTGAATGGCATACAAATCCTTGAAGAATGCCTCTTCATTGACGTAGATTTTGCTGTAATCGTGATTATCGGCGTGAATCGCCAGCGCGTGTCCGCCAGCTGCGATCTCATCTAGATAACCAATGCCCGCTGTGCCGACCACAAAGAAGGTCGCCTTAACATTGTATCTTTCCAGCACTTCCAACAGGCGCAGTGTATGCTGGCTGGGGCCGTCATCAAATGTCAGATAAATCACGCCGCCAACAGGATTGCCGCCGGAAGGCTGCTGTTGCTGCGCATTGCTGACAACGATCTTGCGGGTCACCTCGGTGGTGTTGCCATAGTTGTCAGCAACCTTGTAGGTAACCGTGTAAGTACCGGGTGTGTTCTTATTGAAATCGGTTATAACCTGCACCTTGAGGCTGATGTCGCCCTCAGCATCATCGATAGCCTTATAGCCCGGCTCAACAAAATCCCGGCCCACGGTCACATACACAGTAGAATTGCCCAACAGCGTCAGCTCAGGGGCTGTGATGTCATTGTAAACGATCTCCCGCTTTACTTCCGTCACGTTGCCCGATGAATCCGTAACACGATAATGGACAAAACCATCGGAAACCATCTTCTGCACACGGTCGGTGATATCGCCATCGTGGTTATCTTCCGCAACAAAGCCCTCCTCCTGATAGTCATGTCCGGGCAGTGTAAACGCATTGTCCTTGTGCATCAAGGTAATTGTGGGCGCTGTGGTATCTACCACATTGACCTTGCGCTCCACCGTTGCGGTCTTGCCGAAGATGGATGCAGAATATGTAACGGTGTAGCTGCCCAGCTTATCACTGGAGACTTGTCCGTCAGATACAACATCCACATTGAAGAACAGCAGCTTTGCCGATGCACCGGGCTCCTGGTAGGCTTCGCCATATTCCAAATTGATTTCATTGCCGCCGGTCAGCTCCAGCTTCAAGTGTGCTGTGGAAAGCACCACAACCATCACAATAATCAGAATCAAAAGTGCGATGCCGCCTGCCAAAATGTAGGGCATCGCGCCACCCTTGCCATTCGGGCGGTGGCTCCGTCTGCCCGCGATCGAACTACTCATAACGAATGACCTCCTCATAGAATCTCTTTTGAATATTATAGTCTATCCTTGTCGAAAATGGAAGAGATATGAGAAAATTTTTTACACAAAACGCCATACAATTTTTACCACAAAAATGGAATCCTGCTATTGCATTGTGAAAAAAAACTGTTTATAATACCTATATGTTAATTTAAGCAAGTTCTACCCTACCTGGAGGCTGATAAATATGTCAAATAATCTTCGCCCTGAATCTATGGCACGCATCACCAATACCCAACTGGCGAATGCATTTATCGAAGAGCAGATCGCTGACGTTCGTAAGCAGGTCGGCGATAAGAAGGTCCTGCTGGCACTCAGCGGCGGCGTTGACTCTTCCGTTGTTGCCGCATTGCTGATAAAGGCCATCGGCAAGCAGCTGGTATGTGTCCACGTTAACCACGGTCTGATGCGCAAGGACGAGTCCGAGGGTGTTATTAAAATGTTCAAGGACGAGCTGGATGCCAACCTGATCTATGTGGATGCCACCGATCATTTTCTGGATCTGCTGGCCGGCGTTTCCGACCCGGAAGCCAAGCGCAAGATCATCGGCAAGGAATTCATCACTGTATTTGCTGACGAAGCTCGCAAGCTGGAGGGCATTTCCTTCCTGGCCCAGGGTACGATTTACCCCGACATTTTGGAGTCTGTCAAGGCTGCCGAGGGCAAGAAGGCCGTCAAGTCCCACCACAACGTGGGCGGTCTGCCGGAAGATCTGCAGTTTGAGCTGGTGGAGCCCATCAAGCTGCTGTTTAAGGATGAAGTCCGTGTAGTCGGCGAGGCATTGGGTCTTCCCCACGCAATGGTCTACCGTCAGCCCTTCCCCGGTCCCGGTTTGGGCGTTCGCTGCCTGGGTGCCATCACCCGTGACCGTCTGCACGCGCTGCGTGAGGCGGATGCTATCCTGCGTGAGGAGTTCGACAAGAACGGCCTGGCAGAAAAGGTTTGGCAGTATTTCATCGCTGTGCCTGACATTAAGAGCGTCGGCGTTAAGGACGAGAGCCGTTACGAAGGCTGGCCTGCCATCATCCGTGCCGTTAACACCAAGGACGCAATGACCGCCACCATCGAGGAAATCCCCTACGAGATCCTCCACCACATCACCTACCGCATCACCCACGAGGTCGAAGGCATCAACCGTGTCCTGCTGGACCTGACCCCCAAGCCCATCGGTACCATCGAGTGGGAATGACCTCGCATAGCTATGTAGTTCTCTAAATAATTAGAAAAGCGCTGTATTTTGTGGCAAAAGCCACAAAATACGGCGCTTTTTGTTCTCGTTTTCCGAGATTCGAAATCTGCAATTTTGAATTTGACCAACTTTTGACAAACAGTTTCCCACTTGATTATTTTCGTATATGCTTTCAAAGATTTATTTTTAGTGGTAAGATTGCTGTAGCGATACATATTTCCTGCAAAATTACCCAGCTCATAACTTTATTTATGGACGTCTTTTATAATGAGCAATATCTAGCCTTCCATCTCAGAAAAACTTGCAGAACTCAATATAGCTATCTATCATTATGAGGATATTGTCTGCTGTTACGCTCTGGCGAAGCTCAATATAGAGCACTCCGGAAGGCCTGATTATACCATGCGGTTGAGCGAGATCTGCCAGACCGCGATGCTTATGGTAAGCACACACATGCATAGAAACAGGAATCTTGTAAAGGATATTCTTCAGAATATATTTCTGATGATGACGAAATCCCAATCTGGAATCAGTAATTCACGAGTCCCGCCGCTGGCTTTGGGAATGTAAGATTGTTTATAATGACTATCCCTTGTTTTCAACAGTTCATCAAAAAGCCTGTACGATTTCCAAAAGTATTTGGTAGACATCCCATCGGGATGCATGATCATCAAATGTGGAATTCTGGACCAAAGCGGAGGTAGCCCCGGGTGCTTTAAAGATAAACCGGTCATTTCGTTGATGCCAATTTTGGCATCGTTCATTACGGCTAAGTCTCGCATGGACAGAGAATACTTGTTTGAACTATTCTGAGTACGCACTGGGGAACCTCCTTTCTATAACAATCAGAAGAGCAAAATGCACTGCTGCAAGTCCCGACAAAGCATCGCCTTTGTCGCGCTACCAGGATACATATGAGAACAGCGACTCGTCGCTCCTGCTCGAGCAAGTGTACAAGCATAGCCTACATTTTGCCCCTCTGTTATTAACGTAAGTAATTAAATGATTTCACGGATCTGAGTATAGCAAGCCATTATTTGGCCATTGATTTCGAGATCCTCATGAAAATGACCGAAGTACCACTTTTTGAACTTGACATCGTGATATACCCAATCCAGAAATCCTGTCAACTCAGCATCTGTCATATCCGGTGCTGCGTGAATGAGTCTGGGAATGATTGTTCTTGGCGCAGTGTGAGTCACGATGTAATCAACTTCCATATTGTGTTCGCGCAGATTTGCAATTGCACGTTGATACTCCTCTTTGCTGGGGAGTTCCTCCTCAAACCATATCTTCTCGCCACAAACTTCAAAGTACTTCATTCTAAAGGCCTTATCCATACTGTGGGCACCACCCATTACGAAGACTGATTGACCTTCGATATCATAGATGTAGCCACGTTGGAGCCAAAGATATTCTCACGAATTTTTCGTACTGGTGCCCCATACTGGATTTCCACCGGATAAGCCATTAAGAAAGGAAAGCCTTCATGGTTTCCATCTACAAAGAGAATGCGATAAGGCTTTTTCGCCAATGCATTAAGTTTGTTTCGTTCTGATAAATAGCGACCTTCGCCTTGGAATACACAACCAAAATCTCCAGCTATTATGAGTATGTCATTTCCATCCCAGCTCGCTTCTCCAGGCATAACACCTTCACAGAATTGGCCATCTTCTCCATGGACGTCGCCACGTATGTATATCATACTATCTCCTTTTATTCAGTGGGGTTTATAGTCGTTACATAAAGGTCCTTTTTACGAATCATAACCACCGGCCGTGCCGGTGTATGCACTAGCCCCCTTGGGGCATGCCCTCGGCTGAGCCTATAGGCTCGTCGAATAGTCTGCCAACCGCACGACTTTCACGGGCTGCCCCTAAAGGGGCTTTTGTTTATTTGCCCCCCTTGTACTGACTGACCCGTGAACGGGTCGACATACTCTTTTATACTCATTTGTTCGTCGGAATAATCTTCTTATAGCTGATTCTGAATGTACTCCTGTATTGCCTTCTTATTTCTTCCGACTGTACTCACATAATATCCCCGGCACCAGAAATGCCGGTTACCATACTTGTACTTGAGGTTGGTGTATTTCTCGAAGATCATCAAACTGCTCTTTCCCTTAAGGTATCCCATTATTTGGCTATGCTATATTTAGGCGGAATTGATACGAGCATATGAATGTTATCCTTGCACGCCTCTGCTTCGATTATTTCTATTCTCTTGTATTCGCATAGCTTTCGTAGCATTTGTCCTATACCCATCTTTATCTTTCCGTAGATAATTTGTCGACGAAATTTGGGAGCGAATACGATATGGTATTTACATTCCCACTCCGTGTGTGCTAAACTACTAGTGTCAAGTTTCATCTGGACTTGATTCCTCCTTTGGTTTCTAAGTGTAGTTGGCAGACCTACCCTTATTCTACCAAAGGAGGATATTTTTTCTAGGCATAGCTAAAGCTTTTGGAACCACCGGCACTGCCGGTGGTATTCTTGTACAATAAGACACGGCGCAAAGCAGTTGCGCCGTGTCATTTAAGAATCGATAAAACTTAAGTACAACAGCTTACCTTATGCTTTAAGTTTATCACAGAAATATAGAATTGCAATTGAGAGAAAATTGCACGATAAAAAGCGCAAAAGGAATCTATTTCTAAAGGTCTTTTAAAGCACATGTTCTTCTATATAGAGGAGATTGTTTCCTTTATCGCAGACTGGTTGGGAATATTTTTTACCATTGTTTCCTTAACCGCTTTATGGAGTTTATCCGTTTGATTAAGATCCCGGCTAGAGTTGCCATTAAGATTGATTGTTTTTCTCCCCAGGAAATTCGTGATTAAGGACGTAAATACGTTCCTCTCTCTCCAGCACAAAGCGAAATCCAGTTCCTTGGGTCCATAAAACAGCTCCAAAAGCGCGTTCCTATCCTTTTGGGCCAAGCCTTGATGCTTCAATTCCAAGTCCTGAATAACACAATCACAGAAGCGGTCGTCTTGCTGCTTTAACAAACTATATGCATTCTCTTTCTCTCCTAAATCTAAGTACAATGCAGCAGTCAGTGCATTGAGCATAGCATTGCTTAGGTTTCTAAAAATGAGAGAACTGATAAAAGAATCTGGGTGAAATACATTCTCCAGTAACTCCTGCATTTCATCCTTTGTTAACACAAAAGCGTCGTTAGACTGAATGCGACTAATCATCTTGTTTCCATGTACGAATGCCGCCAACTGCTGTTTATCAAGCGAAAGACAAGTAGTAGATATGCCCGGAATGTATATTCTATATACTGGAAAACCTAGGAAACTGAAATCCCGGATATATATATTTGAATCCGTGAGTTCTTGCAGGTTTATGAGTTGAGATCTAACACCACGAACATTATTGTAATCCTCATCAATTGTCCACGGTTTAAAATCCCAAGATTCCTGACCAGCAAAGAAAGTGTGGGGTATTATACCCGTATCATCACGAAGAAGAGAAACCCAGTTTCTTATTGAGTCAAATTCCTTATCTGTGTGATTCTTCCAGCGAGCAAGATCTTTTCTCTTCATGCCGGTATTCTCCGGATCAAACACCTGAAACAACTCTGTAAAACATCTTTCAAGAGCAACATCGAAACTGGGATGTGAACCAAAGTTTACTAAGTATTTATGGTTGAGCTGATCAATGATTAATACAGCTACTACAGGCAGGTCTTTGCCTAGGGAGGCATCCTTTACAATTACCTTATATCCATACTTCTCCTGAATCTCGTGAATGATTGCATGAAGGAAGCGGTAGTTATCTTCAATATATTCTTCGGAAATCGTTGGCGGCGTTAACCGTTTGGTATAAATTTGCTGTTTTGCATACCGCTCACATATTTCATCAAGCCCATGTCCAATCGCTTCTGCAGGAGTGTTTCCTGCGCCTCCGCCATTGGAACCACACAAGCTACCAATAATTGCCTCAGGAAGGCAAACTACTCTGTCTTCTTTTACGCTGTAGTAGGGTGCAACGTTTGTTGTTTTAGATCCCAAAAACTCCTCCCAAACAGTGACTACACATTGCTCATTCTCTGGTTCTCTCCCTGATTGGCAATAAGCCGCTTTCATATCCGCAAACACTTCAGGGAACTGTTCCGGGATTTCTGATATTCGAATAGTTTTTTCGTCTGGGTATCTTAAAAAGCCTAGATGTTCTTTTGCTTCTTTGGAAAGTCTTGATGGATCATAGGCAAAATAGCTGCACAAATGCTCAATCATTTCACCATATCCACTAGCAAGACAATATTCCTCTGTTGTTCCTTTGCCCGAAGTCGTCCACCCATTAATTTTATCGGTTATCGTTGCCGAAAAAACTCCTTTTATGCGCTCCTCTATTTTGATATCCGGGTTAATCCCTAAAAACGAGATAATAGCACTGATTTGGTTGATAGTATCTTGAGGAGGAGCATCCTTATATCTGTTAAGTGTTTTTGGATTTTTATTTACCCAATTCCCATAGCGATCTATATACCGTTCTCTATCTGGATTTGCTAAGCGGTCGTCAACATCTTCTTTGGGCTCTTCAAACTTTCGCGTTTTAAAATTAAATTCACCGTCAATTCTTTTTACAGTCTTATCTTCAAGAACGCAGTAACCATCCTTCTTTGTATATATCGCATGATAGAAAGTTCGACACCCCAATGAGATGGTACCAAAAGGATTGCTATAATCGTATGTGATTACGTGTGTTATTTCAACCTCATCAAATGCCTTAAGAATATGATTTTTTTCAAAGACTAACGCAGCAATAAAAGGCGTAAAATCTATCTTCGTGTAATCGACATAGCTGGCAAAACCTTCACCCCTTGAATTCACTTCACTTTTGAATTTTTCAAGTTGCGTAGTATCCTTAGACATTTTTACAAACAGATTAAGGACCGCAAAATATACTTGATTCAAAGAGCGTGGCGGATTAAAACCAAAAAAATTATACATATATGCGTTGTTGTGTAAGCCATATGCGGTCATTTCTTCTGCGCCCAACGAGAATTTCTGTCCGTCAAAGAAAAATGGCAAAGCGCATAAATTATAATCTTTAATCATTTTTGCGAGGGTATCGTTTTTAAAAGAAACTGCGCAACTTTCTTGCTCTGAATTTTTCCGTTCAACCCAATAATTATATGAAATTTGGGTAAAATCACCTTTGGTGCTGTGACCTATTTCAACATTCATCTGTACCGTTACCTTTCTGCAAGTTATATATTAGGCAACACTTGGAATTTGTGCCATCGATAAGGAGAGGCACTTGTTGCGAGCGAAAGATATTTATCGTCTATATGGATCATAATGCCTTTACGAATCCAGTTTGTTAATAACGCATCTATATCGGTGGCAGCACCTTCAGTAACCAAAGACAGTTGCTGTTTGCTCCTAGGCGTATGGCAATACTGATATATTGCCGCTTGAATAGGTGTCATATTATAGGAAGTTACATTCTCACCATATTCCCTTATGACCTTCATACTACCGTCTTCAAGCATCTCTTCATACAGTGCATACCCCGAATTGAATGCGTCTTTCCATTTTCCAATTTCCATACGTAGCTTGTCGTATACGGGCATAAGATCCGGATTCTTCGGTGCAGAAAAGAAAACATTAAAGTCAGGAGTTAGCGAAGTATAAAAAATATTATCTCCGATTGGGCGAAGTGTTTCCCTATTGGCATTAGCATATATTACCGAGCACTTATTTATCCAGACTTCTCGTGGATCCGGTGGCTGCAGATGGTACAGCAGCGGCATCATCTCAATAGCGCTCTCATACCACTCTGCACGATCGTCCTCAAATCCGTAAAGGTAATTCCAGACAACATGTATTTTATATGTATAGCAATGGCGTAAGACCGCAATGTTATTAATTGCTGTAGTTCCCTTGTTAATATGCTTAAGTTCAGCTGAAGATAGGCTTTCCAGACCGGTCTGGGCATAGAAGAGTCCAATGGACCGTAACGTGGCAATGTCAGTCTCAGAAACATTGGGACGCATCTCCCAAAACAAATGAAATGTATCATTTAATCCCATGTCGCGTAACTGAGAAATATATTCACGTTTGGGCTGAACAAGATCAGTTAAGCGAAAATAGGATGTCCCATATTTCTCCTTTAAATAGTTCAGCTCGGAAGCAACCTTGTCGGGGGATTTAATTAAAAAACATGTTTGGTTTCCGAAGTAGCCACACATTCTACAGGGGTGTTTTTCTCCCCACCAACAACCACGAGACATCTCATAGGGAAGTATAATTTGATAATTCGTGTGTCCGATAGCCACTAGAGTCTCAAAAAAGTCATCAAAATCTGGGCAGGGCATATTCTCAAGAGAAACCACTTTGTTGACCTGCGTTGCACATTTCTTTTGCGTTGTACATGTAGGATAATCGGTTTTTTGATGGTTGATAATGGATTGGACCAATTGTACGGTTGTTGTATATGTTTCATCGCAAACAACGTAATCGATTTCAGGTGCAACATCCAGCAACTTTTCCGAAAAATCGATTGTACAGTTGCTGCCTCCTACAACAATTTTGATATCAGGTAACCTAGATTTTACCGCTTTGAATAAGTTGAACGCAAAGTTGTAATCGCCGAATGTAACGCTATGGCAAAGAACAGCGGGGTGAAGATCCGCGATTTCATCTGCAATGGTTTTTAAGAGGTCCTGTGCATTTTCTGCTAGCTTTCTTGCCACTTGTCTAAGACTTTCGTCCTGCCGGTTCAGTGTTTCTAAAATATAATTAATTGATTCTTCAATGTTATCTGTAGCAAACAAAAACTCCGAAAACTGAAGTGGGATATTATCAACTGCAGACATTACAAAATCGCTACATTGTAAATTGTTTCTGGCGAAGAACCGGATAGAGGGATAGAAAACCTTCGAAGAAACACCATGGGTGGAAAATTCTGCTTTAAGAGTAGGTGTGCCGAGTGTAGGCAGGAAGCCTGGTAAAACAAACGGTTCACACATACAAACATCTACACTTGTAGGCAACGCTTCAAGGGTTTTCATATTGGCCTCCATCAACATGATAATTTGTTCTTCTGTTCGATTATCTTATCATAATCAAAGTTTTCGCGTCTGATAAACAGTTGTTCCATAACACAAAAATAACCGTATGCGATCGAATCCTGAAGAATCAACTGGCGAACATCTGCGAGAGAAGCGTACAGTTCCAATACCTTTTTTGTGAAATTCAGGCCAAGTGGTCTGTTTGATATTTTAAATCTGTATGTATTTGCAAACTCGTCCGTGTCAAGCATCTTTTTTAACTCAAACGGGAAAAAGCTTTGTGCAGCATATAGATAATTGATATCTCGCTTTTGCAGATTGTTATCTAAAAGAGAAGCACAAAAAACACCATCCCCACAAGGGTAATGACATTCAAATGTACAACCGTTATTCAACAACACAACTAAGTCCTTGCCTTGTGCTACTATTCTATGTCGCGCTTGCTTGTTTCTTAAAAAAACTTTGCCCACAACAACACTATCAAACACAGATGGGATATCCATATGCGTATTGTTGAAACTATACTTCAGCTCACAATTGGGAAACAGCTCCCTTAGGTGGGGACCGTACTCCGAAAGACATACTATTTCATCCGGACAAACCCCATTGCGCTGTGCATATTCTGCAATCCTATCTAAATCACTGAGCTGAAGATCATATGTGTTCACTGTCAATTCCGACCTTATATGACATTTCTTCATAGCAGCAAGGATTGTCATCAATTTCTTCTCTGAAGCCGGTAAATCATATTCATTTTCCAGTTCGGTTCTTGAATAAAACCTTCTCCCCAATGGAAAGGAAAAATATATGCTGCTTAGCATATCCTTATAGTCCTCTAAGAAAGTAAGGATATCCTCCTGAGAATCCTCCATATTTAATCCCACGGAAAATCTCTTGGAGTGAAACAAGTCATAGTTATCCATGATTAAGAACCTCTTTATGATATTTGGGCCAAAATGCTGATAGTCCTGCCAAGACATCTCTACTATCATCATACATTGCCAACGAAGCATATATGGCAGAAAGAGCCACAATCATAGGAATGAATATCTTTAGGATTGCTTCCTTTGACGTGTTGTTAAGACACCCTTCAGAAACCAAGGCATTGATATCCCGCATTATCACATAACTTGAATAACGGCATAGCTCAACATGTGTAATAAAGTCCCAGCACAGACAAAATGCCAATTCGAGTTCCTTAGGACCCAATCGCAAATATTCCCAATCAATTAGCCTGTAGCTTTCGTCACACATCAAAATGTTTCCTATAAACAGATCCCCATGCAGAAGAACGTGTTTTGGGAAATACACTTCCTCAAGTGTGCTGCTTTCCTGCATAAACACATCTATGCTTTCGTCACATAACGGGATAATTGTATCTGTAATTTTCGTTTTTGTGTTTTGATAAGTGAGATGTACAGCAGTACGTAAGTATTGTAAATACGGCCTTTCATCAGTTGGCACATCCGTGCGCATGAATGAGTAAAGTCCAGGTGAGTAACTCTCGTATGCACAGCTGTACAAGGGGGATAATGCCTGGCGATAGAGTTCAGGGAAATCTAAACCCAATCGTTCGGGATGAATCCCTCGTTGCATTTTTAACACCATGCCATCAATTTCATGCGGTATTGTGACAGATGAAAGTCCTAATTCCTTCAATACAGAGTAAGCATTCTTCTCCGCCTGCGTAATTTCTTTTATTACCGTAAGTTCTTCCATATGTCCTCGTGCCTATATGCTACATTCACTTTTCAACAACAAACTGCTTTAGGTAATCATAGATGTAATGGACAATAGCCTTTTGGCTTGCGCAAGTATTAGCACGGGTTAGTACATTTCCGTTTACAGCCTCAGCTACGTAAGGACAACCGCCACAGCAATACTCCTGAATATCACAGTCTTTACACTCGCCAGCTTTTAGGCATTCCCAACGAGTAGACAAAACAGGGTCTCCGAGTGCAGCACACAGATTATCTGTGGAAATATTTCCGATACGGTTTTTCTCATCCATACAATAGTGCAGGCATCTGTAAAAATCACCGCTGGTATTAATGGCAACTGTAGTTCTACTGCAATCCGGAATATATGTACAAACTTCCATCCAGGGCGACTTTTTAATGGTCATTGCACTAATGATTCTCTCAAAGCATGTGATGGAGAGATTCCCTTCTTTATCGTTGATCCAGAGATCAAACATCTTTTTATAGAACTCAATGTATTCGGCCATGTTTAAGACCTTATAGCTAGAGGGAAGATTCGGGTCAGTAAAACAAGGATTGAACGAGAAATCCAAATTTAAGTCACGGAAGAAACGGTAGAAGTCTTCCGGATTCTTCACTGTAATATCCGTTACTGTTGCCAACGCCCCAACCAGAACGCCAGCTTCCCGCATTTTAAGGATGTTTTCATAAACAGAACGGAAAGATCCCTTGTCGCCAATGTTTCGCCTGTAGGCATCATGCATATACTCTGGACCATCAATGCTGATTCCGACACGAACATCATATTCCTTAAACAAGCGAACAATTTCGTCTGTTATCAGAGTGCCGTTGGTTTGAATGGCGATAATTGTATTGGGATACTTTTTCACCATGTCAAAACCTTTTTTGAGCAGATCATAGTCTATCAACAGTGGTTCGCCACCGTGGAAGGTAATATCCGTCTCCTTACGGTTTAATCCTGTGTTGAGATCAATCAGCTCGCGAATAAATTTATCAAAATGATTATTCAAGAAGTAATCAAAGTTAGCTCTAATTTCAGATATCGGCATGCACGTTTCGCCATGCATGCTTTCTTCAAAGCAGTACTTACATCTTAAGTTGCACTCTTTTGTGCACAAAAGCAGACCATTCATATTTGTCCACTCCTTTTTGAGAATATTTAAAACACCATTTATGTATTTTAGAATTAGGACGGGGTTAGATGATAACCCCGTCCCGTTGGCGGGGTAGCAGGCAACCTCATAAGAAGACTTGTCTGCTAGGCAGGCACTTGATCAGAAACCGATCGCATAGCTTTCAGAGTACCGGTCATGCCGCTCGGTATACATCTCGTGCAAACCGTTCTCGGTGACAGCAGCATTGACACGCAGCAGACGCTCGAAGACCTGAGAGATCTTAGCTTCTGCGGGCATTTCAAACTCCTTAGCAGTCAGAACCATAGTATCAGCCATTTAAGTGCCCTCCTTTCCTAGATTTATGTTGTCCGGTGAAAAACCGAAAACATACAAGATAAATTACCGTTGGTCTCAAAGATTAGACACAAATAGATTAGTGTCGGAAATCTCCTTCGCTTTGAAACCGATGCAGCCTGCTGTGCAGTGCCGTGTTAGTCGCTGATAACAAGACTTACAGGACTCATGAGCAGATATCTTGTAAGCACACGAATCCACGGTATTCAAGTAGTAACTTGCAATATCAGCTACGTTATCGAAATCATCAATGTTTACTTTATCGAAATCGGACATGCCAAAACATCGTACTGCTTGAAGCGTAGGTAGTATATCCACAACGGGATAACAGAAAGATTTGTGACCAATCAAAGTGCTTTCAGAGACAGGATACTTCTTAACGTAGCTCTCCAGCCATTCGCGTTCCTCATCGGTCCAAATACAATAAGGAGGTTTGTTGCAATCGTAGTACGGCAATACCTGGATCGAGTCCATATCCTTAAAGAAACGAAGCAAAAAGCTTTTGTTATTGTGGAAATACTCCATCACATCAACTCGCAGCCCCTCTTCGAAATTTGGGACAGTAAGAGAGACGCGTAAACGATGCAGATTATATCTCTTCAGTAACTCCATCATGTAGGAGTAATCCATATCCTTATCATGAAGATTCAGACCCAAATTTATTCTGTCCTTCATATGATACTCAAACATCAACGTATCCACATTATCTTGGATCCGCTTGAAAGTCTGTTCGCCGATTTGAGCAGGACTGTTCCAGTTGACAAGCATTCTGAACTTAGGATGGACAAGCAACTTCATATATTTGTCCAACAAAATACCGTTTGTGTAGACAGTTGCTTCGGTAATATATGGATTGTTGATTATGCGCTCAAGCATAATGTTAAACTGAGGATGGAGTGTTGGTTCTCCACCGATCAGGCCCAAACAAGTCGGACCGGATTTGGTTAAAAACGCTAACGCTTTGTCAAATGCTTCTAGCGTCATATCGGTGGAAGACAAATTGACGAATTCGTTCGCGAAGCAGTACGGACAGCGAAGATTACATCTGTATGTTACCATTATATTTGGCATAAACATTCTCCTTTCAAACATGCAGTTATTGCTGTGTCTGAGTCATAAATTGTATATTTTATAAATGGCGCATCGCTTAACAGGTCAATTGACCAGTTTTGCATTTGACTACAAAAAGAAATCAAACAATCGTTTTTTGTAAAGTTCTTTGTGCATCCCCACGGTGAAGTTCTAGCCCATTCTTGAAAATATTGAAGCCAACGTTTATCTTGGCGTTGTTGGGCAGCTTTGTGTAGAGTGTTGTAGATGTCGTTTGTCTTAAGATAATGGACATGAATGGCAATATGTCTAAAATCAGAGAGAAGGGTATTATAGAAATCTTTTAGTTCGTTGTAGGAAACGTTATAAAACCCAACCAAATCAAAAAAAATATTTTGGAACAAGGCCCCTTCAAAAATATATGTTTCGCTAGGGTTGGCATTTTGGGCAAACGCTCGAAACAGGTTAATTATCAGATTCATATACTCATCTTTGGGGATTAACCCGTTACACACTTCTTTGTTACGAAGTGTGAGTATTTTCTCGCTGATCCGCTGGTCCGCAAAATACAAGTTCATATATGACACCACATTCATTCCGTTAATCTTTGTGGTGACTTTGTCAATCGCCGGCTTAATGTCCTCTGTGGAATACTTGCATTCATCACCAACAGCCGATTCTAAGTCCTGAACGAACCGTGCCAATTCCTCATCTCTAAGAAATGCCTTTCTGGTTACATCAATAGGATTCTTTGTATGGTGTTCAAGGTAGTAAACCACCGATTCATCCGTATATGTAGTTGTAATGGTTTCCGCAAACAAAGACTTCCCACTACCGGGAATACCTTCAATAAAATGGATAGTTGTCATACCAAATCATCCCGAATAAGTATCCTACAAGAAATATCTTTGAAGTGGTCAATAATCAGCTTTTCAATACGCTGTCTTTCTTGGCAAAACTTGATAATTCCATCAACCCCCGACAGATCGTTTTCATTCGCAAAAGCTGTTCTATGAAACCAATATGTATATCGACTAATCCAGTCTTTTCTATTATGGACTCTTTCTAATGCAGCTCTTTCAATCGCTCTCGCCACATTGGGAACCTCAAGATAGAATAGATGAAAGTCCATCGGTTTAATTATATTAACGAACTCACTGTAGTAATCAAATATCTGTTGTTCTGATGGAACATGAAACCCAATCATCTCCATCAGTGGATATTGAAAGAAATTTGCTTCAAACAACGATACGGTGTCGCCTGACGCTGCCTGGACGAATTGCCGCCATCTTTGCAATTGTAAATAGCGAAATTCTTCAAGTGATGTTCCACCGTCATAGATTTCACAATCATGTGCAAATCTTATAGAGTTAACAAACTTTCTCGTCGGAAGAGCGGACAAATAAGCAACCCAGAGATACCCTTCAAACTCAAATGTGTACTTTTCTATCCTTTTGAATATCTCATCCCAGTTGTACGATAGAGATAAGCATTCGTTTTTCACCAAAGCAAGAAATGTGTCGTACTGATTATTGTACAGTCGTGCGACCCGCTGTAAGTCTACAGGATGGATCTCGAAATTAGAATAATCTAGTACCTGCCTTTGCCTCGAAAGGGACCCAATTTTAAGGGAATTTGTTAATGTGCTTTTCCCGGCACCGTTTATGCCCTCTACCATAATTAACTGGCATGACGGCGGGATGTTATAATCGCAAGAAATCATTAGCGCTGCAAGCACCTCTGTCCCTTTCCTATAAAAAGAAAGCTCTTGTAATTCTATCACAAATCAAAGCCCAATACAATACATAATGTCGAAAAAGATGCTGATATTTAAGACTGTTTTGAAGGATTTTGTGGACAACGACCGGGGTTCCAGCGCTGGAACCCCGGTCGTAAAGTATGTAAATAAGAGAGCAAAGTGGTCTACAGGCTAATCCGCATAGTTTCCAAGAGGTAGAAATCAAAATGTTGTACCCAAGAAACTCACTTTCTGTTACCCATTCTCCGTTTCCAGCATACCGTTTATTGGTTCTATATTTTGCCACCTTAGAAACCTGGGCCTGCGTGAAACCTTTATTCTTCTGCTCAGTACGAAGCATTCCGGCAACATGATCTACATCAGTTTCAGATTTAAACGGACGGTACGGGTAATCGTGGCATTCGGTTTCATAATGATTCTTGCCTTGCTTAGACAAATCATCACAATTCTCAGTGAACACTCTAACCTGGTCATAGACTATTCCCAGAAGTTCTTCGCACCGCTTGATTCTGGCGCGCTGCTCTAACTCGACCTGTGACGGGGTTTGAGATTTCAAGCGTTCTTCGATGTTTGCTGTGTCTTTAGGATTAATATGCGTTTCGCCTCTTGCCAGGTAGCGCACACCCGGAAGCGGATAACGTAACGCAACAGTTTCTAGGAAAGAAGGATTGCTTTCCTTGAGTTTCGCAGCCGCTTTCTTAAACCTTTCGACAGCATAAGGTACAATCTGCTGAGACAATTCTGCAGCAGCCTTTAGTAAACGAGTCTCTTGAGCATCTGAAGGCAGAATATTGGCAGCCTGCTTTCTCACAGAGAATGTACCGGAGATCGCCAGTTTTTGAAGATCCCGTACTGAAGTGACTCGCTTCACAAGCTGCTCATCAACATCTCTATCTGTACTCAGGATAAACTTGGTAATGATCTGGCTATCGCCGACCCGCATCAACGCTGCTTCTCGCACATAACTGGAAGTATCCTTCTGAGCAATTGTCAAGAGTACATCCTTGTTCTGAACGTAGGCAACAGCCGTTTCTCTAACAGACGCATCAGCGTCCTTCAATGCCAAGAGCTCCACAGTCTTTTGATCCATCAGTTGCTTGACAACGGCGCTGCGGTTTTGTAGTTCCGATTAGTTGACAGTTTATTCAAAAATGCCTGGTCAGTGATATTAGCTACTGCAGCAAGTTGGACATCCTCTCGATTGGATTCGCAGGCTATGCGGAACAGTAACTCTTGATCATCGATTATGCGGATATTAGCAATCAGTTTGTTTGCTCGCTTGTCCGTATTGACAAATAAACCCGTCTTGACAATCCAAGGTTTTTTCCCAGGTTTGCAGTCCAACAGTTTAGCCCATCGAAACTCTCTGTTCTGGATGGACAAGAGTTTATCCAGTTCGTCCTCAAATGCCTTTTTAGCATCAATCTTGTTCAACTCCGGTGTTTTTACCTCCGCCTGAGCTGTCTTCTGTGCGATTATGGTGGTTTTAGCTGTATCGGGGGGGAGTTGTCTTAACTCCTTCCGGCAGATCGTTGGGTTTCTTACCCGCATTGGTTGCCGCTGGTTTCCGATTAGTCGAAGTCTTGGGTTGTGCAGTGGGAGTATTGTCTGACGATACAGAACCATGTGCAGTTTCCTGACTGTTGTTTGCAGGTTCTTCGTATTTTTTAAAGCATAGGAGTCTTTTGCGCCACGATTTTTACCTTTCCGGTATCTCGAAATGCAGTATCGCTGATAAAGGATACCGAAGTGGGAATCCTAACCTCTCTTAACTGCATACAGCCATTGAAGCAGTTATCACCGATTTCGGTAACGCCGTCAGGAATATAAACGGTTTCAACACCGTAGCCATGAAATGCACCTGCTCCAATTCGTGTAACACCAGCAGGGATCACAACATTCTTCTCACCGCCTAGAAACTGAACTAGAGTTTTCTTGTCGAAGCTAAGTTGAAATCTTCCACGTTCAGCCGGTTGTCCGGAAGTATTGTCAGAGATTGTCTTGCCGCAAAAGGGCATGTAGTTTTTTGGTTCTCTACTGTAGTAGTCCATTCGCTGCCACAATGATTACACTTCATAATATATCCCTCCGTATTATCCAAAGATTGCCTTGAAAATGAATTTTGGTACTTTAACAAGTAACCAGATAAATATACCCAAGATGGTTCCCGGAAAACCAAACAGCCAAGTCAGAATGCTTTGGATAGGACGTACCGAGATATTATCCTGAGCATTGTATGCAGCAATATCAAACCACCAAGACAATTGCTCGTAAATCGTAAAAGCCGCAGGAATACAAAGCCACATAAAGTAAAGTAGCGCAGGAACAGCAAGAATAATAAATCCAACAATCTCCATATGTTTACCTCCACGCGGATATCGTACAATTATCAAGGCAGTTTTTGTCAGTATTTGCTGCCCTGTGAAAATAGAATATCATAATTACATCAAAATTGCAATTGAGAGAAAATTGCAAATCTCTCAACATCTTTACTGTCACAACACTTTTACGAAAATTGCTAAGGCTCCATACGTGGCTTCCTCTTCCTTGGTATAAATGCTATAGACTGATGACAGTATGGTATCTGCTATTTTATGTGTAAACTCTTTCGATTGAATCCAGTAGACATTTATCACAAAGCGCTTGTAAATATTTCCCGTCCTGACTGGGGAGAAACGATTCCCTCTAGGAATCGTGTAAAGGAACTGTTTATCCCTCGTGGGTGGAAACCCAGACAACTCAAAAGACGTAAGGAGTAATCAGTATGAGCAATGAGCTGCCCCCTATGGATGTCCTTTGTATAAAAGCAAAGGATCTTCAAACAGAACCTATTGTAGAATAAATTCGCACTAACTACTCTAACAATGAACCGTTGCCATCCTTGGGATCACGGTAAGCCAGCTTTTTGTTATTTCCACTTTTCAATCAAGTTCCGAATTTGAGAGGCAAGTTTTGCGTTGTCCTTATTAGTGCGGCCTTTGCAGGTCTTGACAAAGGCGAGAAGTGCTTCTGCGGCTGCCAGCAGATCGCCGTATACCGCACGTGCTCGGGCAGAGCCCTTTGTCATCTCTTCCCGGCGAATTGGCTTGGAGTCTGCAAACACGGTCATTCTGCCTGTCATCAAATCATACTCTGTGCCGCTGTAGGGTGCTTCCGCATAGTAGCCCATCTGAGTTAGTAGCTTCTGGAAAATCATGCAGGCTGCGTCATCACCGTGATTGACAAAAACCATCTGCGGTTTTTCTTTGAACCCGGCAAGCCATCGGATTAAACCCGCCTGATCTGCGTGACCGCTGGTGCCGTGGAGTGCAGCGAACTCCGCATTGACAGTAATATCCTCACCGAACAGCCGGACATACTGTGCGCCGTCCTGGAGCTTCCTGCCGAGGGAGCCTTCTGCTTGATAGCCTACAAACAAAATGGTGTTTTCCTCTCCCCAAAGGTTGTGCTTGAGGTGATGACGAATACGGCCTGCCTCGCACATACCGCTGGCAGAAAGGATCACTTTGGGTCGTCTATCGAAATTGATCTGTTTGGATTCGTCACTGGTTACTGAGAGACAGATATCATCAAACCAAATGGGGTTGATGCCTTGCTTAACCAATGCCGCGGTTTCTTCATCGAAGCAGCTTTGGTCACACTGCAGGAAGATTCCTGTTGCTTCCACAGCCAGAGGGCTATCCACATACACCGGGAATCCGTCGTGTCCACTGACCATACCTTCCTGCTTGATCTGCCGGATGGCATACAGCATCTCCTGTGTTCTTCCCACAGCAAAGGATGGAATCACCACATTGCCGCCCCGGTCAAAGGTGCGCTGCAGTACATCTGCAAGCTCCCCAACGGTATTTCCGGGCTTTTCGTGGAGGCGGTTGCCATAGGTAGATTCCAGAACAAGGTAGTCTGTTTCTTCCACCGGCAGAGGATCCTTGATCAGTGGCTGATCCGTGTTGCCCACATCACCGCTGAACACGATTTTCTTTGTAACGCCGTCCTCGGTCAGCCACAATTCAATACAGGCAGAGCCCAGCAAGTGTCCAATATCGGAAAAGCGGACAACGATTCCTTCTTCTGCCTGGATCACCTGACCGTATTCGCAGGGACGGAAACAGGAGATGGCACCTACGGCATCAGCCATAGTATAAACCGGTGTTACCAAAGCATCACCGGCGCGCTGTGCTTTCCGGTTCTGCCACTCTGCCTCGGACTCCTGAATATGGGCAGAATCCCGCAGCATAATGTTGCACAGATCGCAGGTAGTAGTCGTTGCATAAATACTGCCCCGGAAGCCGTCCTTGTATAGCTTGGGCAGCATACCGGAATGGTCAATGTGGGCATGGGTCAGAAAGACCGCTTCGATGGTATTGGCAGGCACAGGGATCGGCACATTCTCGAACACATCAATCCCTTGCTCCATACCGCAGTCCACCAAATACTTCTTACCGCACACCTCCAGCAGTGTACAGCTACCCGTCACCTCATGGGTCGCACCTATAAATTGAATTTTCATAATGAGACCTCCAATCGCTTGATATTATGAGAGGATCGTATCATTTTCTGTAAAAAGTATTCCCACCCACAAATTCACGAACAAGGCTAGTTGGTGGAATTTCATCATCCACATCTGCCTCGATCACATAGTTAAGGACTTTTACCATTCCCCGAACCTGCTCATAGCATTCTTCTTCCGGACCGATTGCAGTAAGGAGTGGGTATATATGCTTCTTCAAAACTGCCAACTCATACAGTGTGGAGCTGTTGAAGATCACATCCGCATTTTCCTGATATGGGAATATCCATCGCTTCTCACCGTTACGGACACTGTCCCACATAGAAAGTGTTCTTTGGATCGAAGATCCCCGTGTTTCATAATCTCTAACGCTTCTACGCAGCAAGCGAAGATAGGATGTGGGGATGCGGTTATGGTCGTCTAGATTCAGCGGCAGCAAAGGACTGACATACATACGAAATACCAGTTCCTTTGGTAGCATCTCCGGCAACAGAACAGGGTTCAATGCGTGCAGGCCTTCCACGATGACCACAGAATCCGCATCCAACTGAAGATAATGCTCCGGCCATTCCCGTCGCCCGGTCATAAAGTTAAAACACGGGATCTGCACAGTCTCGCCGGAAAGCAGTCTTTGCAGGTGCTGACCAAACAGCACTGTATCGATTGCGTTGATATGTTCCAGATCAAGCTTTCCGTCCGGACCGACGGGGCACTTATCCCGGTCTATGTAGTAATCGTCCAGGCTCATCAGAATCGGTTTCCTGCCATGGACTCGCAGCTGCGTGGCAAGCCGGTTAGCAGATGTAGTTTTTCCGGAAGAGCTTGGGCCTGCCAGCATAACTGCCTTGCACCCACGGTCGCATATCATATCCGCAACCTGGGCGTAGCGCTTTTCATGGAGTGCTTCATTGACCCGGATCAGTTCCCGCAGTTTCCCGGACAGGGTCATTTCATTCAGATCCGCAACTGTTCTGCATTGCATCAGCTGTCCCCAGCGTTCTCCTTCGGCGCAAACAGAAAAGAAGTTGGGCATGGACTCATACTGGCCAAGCTTGTCTGCATCAAGTTCATCCGGGAATACAAACAGGAAGCCGCCGTCAATGGGGATGATGTTCCATACTTGCAGATACCCGGTAGAAGGTGCCAATTCGCCGTAATAATAGTCCGCAAAGTCACCGTAGGAATACAGATCAAAATGCGGTGCGTCTCGCCATTGCAAAAGTCTTGTCTGATCCGCCCGTCCCTGGGCTTCAAACAGCTTCAATGCATCCTCTTTGGGTATTCTTTTGCGGATCAGAGGAATATCCTGCTCAACGATCCGCTGAATTTGCTTTTTCAGTTTCTCTGCGGAGAATTCCGGCTCGTTTTCGATATGGATATACAATGCCGGCCCCAAGGTGCAATCCATAGACGCCTTAGCATCCGGCCAGAGCTGTGTTAATGCCAAAAAAATCACAAACTGCGCCGTGCGGGTATACACTTCTCTGCCTGCCGCGTCGCCAATTTTGAGCAAATGGACGATTCCGTTTGATGCCGCCATTGCCGCACGGACGGAGGGCCTATCTGCAACAGTATCCGTCTTACGAACAGGGATATAATTCAAGTTGAATACTTCGCCCGCGATTTTTGCAGCCAACGGCCGTTCTGACAGCTTCTGTTTGTCCATACCCAATTTTTTAATAATCTTTAGCAAGGATTCATTGCACGAAGGGGCATACTGAATCCCGTCAATGCACAATTCCATATTGAGGCCTCCCATCTCATATGTATTCTTATTATACAATACATACATCCTTTTTTAAAGATAAAATGTAAATATTAAGCGGACCGCCTCAATAACCGAGGTGGTCCGTAGCATTTTCCTTACTCCACCTTCAGCATTCGGTATCCGATGCCAATATGGGTTTGGATATACTGGGTCTGAGCATCCTTTTCCAGCTTTTTGCGCAAGGTTGCCATATGCACCCGCAGGGATGCCATTTCGCTCTCCCAGGAGCTGCCCCAGATCT
>JAZSCE010000055.1:0-21348 GCA_045602725.1 Faecousia sp.
TGACTGGGGGAGAGAATTTCTCTCCCTCCGTCTTTGCCTTCGGCGGATCCACCTCCCTCGTCAGGGGGGGGCGCAGCGTTATGTCCATCCTTGACAAAAATGGGGAAGTATTATACCATAAGCGTAGAATTTATGCCTTAAGGAGCAGCTATGGAACAAGTATTTATTGCCCCCAATGCAACCGTTGTGGGGGATGTGACGCTGGGAAAAGATGTGAATATCTGGTACGGCGCTGTGCTTCGGGGTGACAGCGGCGCAATCACCATCGGTGAGGGGACCAATGTGCAGGATAACTGCGTGATCCACGAGCAAACCACCATCGGTAAGTATTGCACCATCGGTCACGGTGCAATTGTCCACGGCTGCACGGTCGGTGACGGCTGCGTTATTGGAATGGGCGCCGTTGTACTCAATGGCGCTGTGCTGGAAGCAGGCTGCCTGGTGGGTGCCGGTGCGCTGGTAACGGGCAAGACTGTGGCAGCAGCCGGCTCTGTGCTGCTGGGAAGTCCTGCCAAGGTGGTCAAGACTTTGACGGTGGAGCAGATGGAAGCCCAGCTTCACGATGCGGCACATTATGTGGAAACGGCAAGAAAGCAGCTCCCTCAAAAATAAACGCAAGGCGAGGATCGAAATGAACCAAAGAAGCGATTATATTGCGGTGTTTGATTCCGGCGTCGGCGGCATCAGCGTGCTGCGGCATTTGGTTAAGCAGATGCCAGGCGAGCGGTTTTTGTACTACGGCGACTCTGCCAATGCGCCCTACGGCACAAAGACGGTGGCGCAGGTGCAGGAATTGAGCATAGCTGTGGCAGAAAAACTGCGGGCGCAGGGAATCAAAGCGCTGGTAATTGCCTGCAATACGGCTACGGCAGCGGCGGTGGATCTGCTGCGGCAGCGGTACCCGGAGCTGATCGTGGTGGGCATTGAGCCGGCTGTGAAGCTGGCGGCGGATCGGTTCCCCGGCGGCACCGTGGGCGTGATGGCCACGCCTTTAACCACAGATTCGGAAAAGCTCCACGCATTGGAGGAGCGCTGGCAGGATAAGTGTAATATTATTCCCTTGCCTACACCGGGGCTGGTGGAATTGGTGGAGGCCGGCAAGGCGGTCAGCGCTGAAAGTGAAGTGCTGCTACGGCCAATGCTGAAACCTTATGCCGGCAAGCTGGATGCGGTGGTGCTGGGCTGTACCCATTATCCTTTCGCGGCTGCCACCATTCAGGGCTTGCTGGGAGCGGATACCGTCCTCCTGGATGGCGGTGAAGGCACCGCCCGGGAAACCCAGCGCCGTTTGGCGGCAGCAGGGCTGCTGCATGAAGGCGAAGGCGAGGTCCTGATTCAAAGCAGCGCGGAGGACCCCCAGATGCTTCAGCGCTGCTGGGAATTATTAAAGGCGGAATAAATGCGGACAATTACCCGAACGGCGGGACCAAGGCCCCGCCCTACGGAAAACCACGAAAATCTATGTAGGGCGGGGGTTTACTCCCGCCGCAAATTTGAACGCTACAAGAAAATCCCACAGAGCAGATTGCTCTGTGGGATTTATGTATTTTAACTTACACCAGAGCGGCGGTGATGATGGCCATCTTGTAGACCTCGTCGGCATTGCAGCCGCGGGACAGGTCATTGATGGGAGCTGCCAGGCCCTGCAGGATGGGGCCATAGGCTTCGTAGCCACCCAAACGCTGTGCAATCTTGTAGCCGATGTTACCGGCCTCGATGCAGGGGAAAATGAAGGTGTTGGCGTGACCGGCCACCTTGGAGCCGGGGAACTTCAGCTGACCCACCTCGGGAGCAACCGCAGCGTCGAACTGCATCTCGCCGTCGATGTCGAACTCGGGAGCCATTTCCTTAGCGATGGCGGTGGCATCGTGGCTCAGCTTGACGGTGCCGCCCTTGCCGGAGCCGTTGGTGGAGAAGCTCAGCATTGCAACCTTGGGATCAATGCCAAAGACCTTGGCGGTTCTTGCGGTCTCAACAGCTACCTCAGCCAGCTTCTGTGCGGCGGTGATGGTTACATTGCCTTCCTTGTCCACGCTGTCCTCGTAGCTCAGGTTGATAGCGCAGTCGCCCATAGCGATCTTCTCATCGCCACGAACCATAATGAAGCAGGAAGAAACCAGGTTGACACCCTTCTTGGTCTTAACCAGTTGCAGAGCGGGACGGACAGTGTCAGCGGTGGAGTAGGTGGCGCCGCCCAGCAGGGAGTCAGCGTAACCCATCTTAACCAGCATAGTGCCGAAGTAGTTGCCCTTGGAAAGCGCGGCCTTGCAATCCTCAGCGCTCATCTTGCCCTTGCGCAGCTCAACCATCTTTTCAACCATAGCGTCCATACCGGCGTAGGTCAGGGGGTCAATGATCTCGACGCCGTCGATATTGAAGCCGCCCTTGGCAGCATTGGCCTTAACCTCGTCCACATTGCCGATCAGGATGGGGGTCAGGAAACCACCCTCGACCAGGCGGGCAGTAGCCTCCAGGATACGGGCATCGTGGCCCTCGGTAAAGACGATCTTCCGGGGATTGGCCTTCAAGGTTTCAATCATTGCATTAAACATAAGTATTGATCCTCCATATTTCGGGTTTTCGCCCGTTTTTTTACAGCTTAAGTATACACCATAAATTTGGCAGGCGCAACTGGAATATTAAACAATCTATAAATTTTCCCGTTTGACGGTTGCAATCCCGGAAAAATGCAATATAATGTATCTATATCATGCAAAGGGTGAAACTATGAAAAGAATCAAACAGTGGCTGCGCCGTTTTATGACGGGCCGCTATGGTACCGATAAATTAAGTATGACGATCCTGACGGTGGGCGTTATCGCCAGCCTTGTGTCGATCTTTATGCCGATCCCATTTGTGCAGATGCTGCTGACCTTTGGCGCTTATGCGCTGATGATTTGGGCGATCTTCCGGTGCTTCTCCCGGAACACCTACCAGCGGTATCAGGAGAACCGGAAATTTCTGCTGTGGCTGGATCGGATCAAGGATCGCCAGCATAAGTATTTCGATTGCCCCCGCTGCCACCAAAGCGTGCGTGTGCCGAGAGGCAAAGGAAAGATCGCAATCAAATGCCCCAAATGCGGCGAGAAGTTTATCAGGAAGAGTTAAAAAAAGATCCTCTGGGAAATCCCAGAGGATCTTCGTTTTTATTTTGCGTATTCCACAGCTTTGGTCTCGCGGATGACATTGACCTTGATCTGACCGGGGTATTCCAGCTCGGACTCGATCTTCTTGGCAATGTCCCGGGCCAGCAGGATCATATTGTCCTCGTTGACGACCTCGGGCTTGACCATAATGCGGACTTCACGGCCTGCCTGGATAGCAAAGGCCTTGTCAACGCCGGGGTAAGAGCCGGTCAGCTCTTCCAGCTTCTGCAGACGGCGGATGTAGTTTTCTACATTCTCGCGGCGTGCGCCGGGGCGGGCAGCGGATACAGCATCGGCAGCCTGCACCAGGACAGCAATGATGGTCTTGGGCTCAACATCGCCGTGGTGGGACTCAATGGCATTGACCACAACGGGATTTTCCTTGTACTTGCGAGCCAGGTCAGCACCCAGCTGAACGTGGCTGCCTTCCACCTCGTGGTCGATGGACTTGCCCAGGTCATGCAGCAGACCTGCGCGTCTTGCCAGGGAGGCGTCGATGCCCAGCTCGGATGCCATCAGGCCGGCGATATGGGCGACCTCCATAGAGTGATTCAGCACATTCTGACCATAGGAAGTACGGTACTTCTGACGGCCCAGGATCTTGACCAGCTCGGGATTCAAACCGTGGACACCGGTCTCGTAGCAGGCACGCTCGCCTTCCTCGCGAATGGTGCGATCCACTTCCTTGCGGGCCTTTTCCACCATATCCTCGATGCGGGTGGGGTGGATACGGCCGTCGGCGATCAGCTTCTCCAGTGCCAGACGGGCAATCTCCCGGCGGACGGGATCAAAGCTGGAAACGGTGATGGCTTCGGGGGTGTCGTCGATGATCAGGTCCACACCGGTGATGGTCTCCAGGGTGCGGATATTACGGCCCTCACGACCGATGATGCGGCCCTTCATCTCGTCATTGGGCAGAGGCACAACGGAAACGGTGGTCTCTGCGGAGTGATCGGCAGCGCAGCGCTGGATGGCGACGGCCAGGATCTCACGGGCACGGTCATCTGCCTCGTCCTTCAGCTGTGCTTCGATCTCTTTGATCTTCATCGCAGTATCGTGGCGGATTTCCTCCTCCACACTCTGCAGAAGCTGCTGCTTCGCCTGCTCCTGAGAAAGGCCGGAAATGGCCTCCAAAGTGAGCAGCTGCTGCTTGCGGATGGCTTCAGCTTCTGCCTGGGTCTCTGCCACGGCAGCCAGCTTTTTGGCCAAATCTTCTTCCTTGCGTTCGAAAGCCTCTGTCTTTTTGTCCAGAGTGATTTCCTTTTGCTCAAGACGGCGCTCCTGCTTGGACAGCTCCGCCCGGCGCTCTTTAACTTCCTTTTCGTACTCTGTGCGTGATTTATGGATCTCGTCTTTGGCTTCCAGAAGCATTTCCTTCTTGCGGCTCTCACCGCTGCGGATGGCTTCGTTGATCAGGCGGGTTGCCTCGGCCTCAGCAGAACCGATCTCGCGCTCCGCAAACTTCTTGCGATAGCCGACACCGGCAAGGAAACCGATCGCAACACCTGCGACAGTGCCAACGGCGATCAAAATAATGGCTAACGGTTCCATAATTTCTCAAACGCACCTCCTTCACTAAAATTGGCGTTAGCAGAAGGGGGTGGACGCAACAGACCCCTGGTGTGTCATTTGCATTATTCAATCATAAGATACAAAGTAAACGCCATGAGGCGTGAAATGCGTTACCCCGGCTGACGCCGGTTATTGAAACGCAGATTGGGAAGCAGACCCAAAATGCGCACACTATACCGAGATTATTTTACCCGTAAAGAAAGGTATTGTCAAGCATATTCGCACAAAATATGGGGGCAAAACCTGCATTTTTCTACAATATACACACCCTGAAAGGGCATAATGGCAAAAAAAGACTGGACAGTTTTGCATCATTCTGCTATAATCATTGCATAATTATAGTAAGGGAGTGTGCCCTATGAAGTGTCCTTTTTGCGGAGATGTAGAGAGCAAGGTCGTAGATTCCCGCCGCTCGGAAGACGGCAACAGCATTCGCCGCCGTCGGGAATGTCTGCAGTGCCAGCGCCGCTTCACAACCTATGAGATCGTGGAAAGTCTGCCCATCATTGTGGTTAAGCGTGACGGTACCCGTCAGGGCTTTGACCGCAATAAGATTCTCAATTCCATGGTTCGCGCGTTTGACAAGCGGAAGGTGGAGATTGCCGATCTGGAGCGGATCACTACCGAGATCGAGCAGACCATTCAGAACACGCTGGAGCGTGAAGTCAGCACCGACAAGATCGGTGAAATGGTTATGGAGCGCATTAAGCCCCTGGACGAGGTCGCTTACATCCGTTTTGCTTCCGTATACCGCCGCTTCCAGGACGTCAGCAGCTTCGTCAGCGAGATCAACAAGTTCCTGAAGAAGAATTGAGGAATAAAATATGAACTTCGATGCCTTGATGGCCATATTTTCTGAGTTTGATGTGGCGGCGTTTTTGCCTGAATTGGACACCCTGATGGGTTGGGTAGAGACGATCCTGCGCCTGCTGGTAATGGCAGGTCCGCTGCTGATGCTTGCATTTGGCCTGCTGTACCTGCTCTCGCCGCCGAAGGAAGCCAATTATTCTTTGGGCTGGCGATTTTGGTGGAGCATGGCGAGCCTGGATGCGTGGCAGTTTACCCACCGCTGGGCAGGCCTGGTTTGGTCGGGCTTGGGCTTGCTGCTGACGCTGATTATGGCGTTTGTGTGCAACGCATTCCGGCGGATGGAGCCGATGGAGATGGTTTGGGCGGCTGTAACGAGCCTGGGCTGGGAGCTTGGTTTGATGGGCGCTGCCTGCCTGGGTATCAATATCGCTGTGATGGTGGTATTTGATAAAGACGGCTACCGCAGAAAAGACTACGACTACGATGAAGAATAAGAAAAACGGACATCCTTTTGGATGTCCGTTTTTGTCTTCCTCGGGGAATTGCTGAGCGCCCTCGGCCCCCTCTGACGAGGGGGCTGGATTTTTGCGAAGCAAAAAGACTGGGGGAGAGAATTCTCTCCCTCCGTCTGCCCTTTGGGCAGCCACCTCCCTCATCAGAGGGAGGCAAGGTTGCGGTGCATATTTCACCAAATTTGGGAACACTAGGTGCAGGGGGTAGTGATATGCTATTGACTTACATTCGCACCATCGTGCTGTATTTGGTGCTGATCGCTGTGATCCGGATGATGGGCAAACGACAGGTAGGGGAAATGGAGCCCTCGGAATTTGTGGTGACGATGCTGGTGGCAAACCTGGCATCCATCCCAATGCAGGATGGCGGCATCCCGCTGTATTCCGGGCTGGTGCCGATCCTGACGGTGCTGGGGGTGGAGCTGATTTTGACGGCGCTGAGTATGCACAGCGTGAAGCTGCGGCAACTGCTGTGCGGCAAGCCGGTGATCCTCATAGAAAACGGAAAAATACTGCAAAAGAATCTGCGCAGCACCCGGGTGACCCTGGACGAGCTGTCGGAGCTGCTGCGCGGCAAGGATGTGCTGACCCCGGAAACGGTGCAGTATGCCATCTTGGAGACCAACGGAAATCTCTCTGTCTTTCCTTTCCCGGAGGAGAAGCCGGCATCGGCAAAGGATGCGAAAATCACGCCGTCGCAGCAATTTCTGCCTTACACCCTCATCGCTGACGGTTATTTATACCGGGATAATTTGCGTTTGGTGGGCAAGGATGACCGCTGGCTGTGCCGGCAATTGGAAAAGCGAAAGGCAACGGTTGCTTCCACCTGGCTGATGACGGTGGACGAAGCCGGAACGATCTTTTGGCAGGAAAAGGAGGAGTGGCGATGAAACGGCTGTGGATCGGTGTGGGCTTTTTGATCGTAATGCTGGCCATAGCAATCGTGCTGACAGTGCTGTTTGACCGCATTCATACGCCACTTGCCGAAGCTGTGGAGCAGGCAGCCGCCCTGGCAGCGGATCAGGATTGGGACAAAGCAACCGCTCTGACCCAGCAAGCCAGAGCGGATTGGAAGAAATATCGGGAATTTATTGCGGCGGTGGCAGATCACGAGCCGCTGGAGAAGATGGAATATCTGCTGGACCAGCTGCAGGTGTACGCGGAGCTTCGCCGGACGGCGGACTTTTCCGCCACCTGCGTGGAGCTTTCAGCGCTGGCAGATGCGATGCTGGAATCCCAAAGCCTTACCTGGTGGAATTTCTTTTAGCCGGGATTCAACTCCCCGCTGCTTAGCGATGCTCGCCCAGGAAGAACAGCGCCAGCGTACCGGGGCCGGAGTGGGAGCCGATAACGATGCCAACGTGACCGATGAAGACTTCCTGAACACCGTAGCGCTCTTTGACGATGGATGCCAAATACTGCGCATCCTCGATGCAATCACCGTGGCAGATGAAAACGGTACTGTTTTCGCCGGGCAGACCCAGCTCACCCAGCTTCTTGGCAAGGGCTTCGATGGAGGCCTTTCTGCCACGGACCTTGGAAACGTTGATCAGATGGCCTTCGTCATCCACGTGAAGCACTGGCTTGATCTGCAGCATCGTACCAACCAGTGCGGTTGCGGCGCTGACACGACCGCCACGCTTCAGGTACATCAGATCATCAACGGTAAACCAGTGGCACAGATGGAGCTTGTTGTTTTCCAACCAGTCAGCCAGCGCGTCCAAAGACATACCCTCGTCCCGCTTTTTACAGGCATACCAGACCAGCAGACCCTGACCCAGAGAGGCGCAGAGGCTATCAACCACCCGGATGTTTCTTTCCGGGTATTTTTCTTTCAGTTCGTTAGCGGCAATGACAGCGGACTGGTAAGTGGTGCTGAGGCCGGAAGAGAAACCGATGACCAGAACATCCTGACCAGCAGCCAAAATAGGCTCGATCTCAGCTTCCCAGCCGGTGGGATTGATGGCTGAAGTGGTAGCCACCTCGCCGGCACGGAGGCCGTCATAAAATTCGCGGATGCCATCGTCAACGTTATCAGGCTGGGTAGCGCCCTTGAAGTGGACTATCAGCGGAACAACAGTAATATTCAGTTTTTTAATCATAGCCTGATTCAGGTCACTGCCGGAATCAGTTACAATGCGGAAATCAGACATAAATTATACGCTCCTGAAAAAGAATTGACTGTCGCAGCGTTTGCCTGTATAATGTTGGAAACGCATTTTTCTGCAACGTCCTTATTATAATTTACAAAAACGGAAATGTCACCCGACCTGGCAGAGAAAAGGAAGAATCTGCCTTCTCCGCAGGGGAGAATAGGGGACTCTACTGGCAGTAGAGTTGGTAAAAATGCAATTTTCGACAGGAGGAAGCGCTATGACCAAGCTGCTTTTAAGGCTGTTTGTGAAGAATTCAGAGGATGGGAACGATCCTAAGACCCGTGCTGCCATCGGCAAGTTGTCGGGCATCGTGGGTATCCTTTCCAATCTGCTTTTGTTCGCCGGTAAGCTGGCGGCAGGTCTGCTGTCCGGCTCGGTTTCCATCACCGCCGACGCAATGAACAATCTGTCCGATGCATCCAGCTCCATCGTCACCTTCGTGGGCTTCCGGCTGGCGGAAAAGCCTGCGGACGAGGACCATCCCTATGGCCACGCCCGGTTTGAGTATTTGTCGGGTCTTGCGGTGGCGGCGCTGATTATCGTTATCGGCTTCGAACTGGCCAAGACCTCGGTGCAGAAGATATTCAATCCCGCATCGGTAGCGTTTTCCGGCCTGACGGTGGCGATCCTGATCGGATCCATCGTGATAAAACTGTGGCTGGCGGTATTCAATCACACTTTGGGAAAGAAGATCCACTCCGGCACCCTGGCAGCCACAGCAGCCGACAGCCGCAATGATTGTATCGCTACGGCAGCCGTCTTGCTGGCCGGCATCGTGGAGTATTTTACATCCTGGCAGGTGGACGGCTTTGCAGGTCTTGCGGTGGCGCTGTTCATTCTGTGGAGCGGGGCGAAGCTGGCCAAGGAAACCATTGACCCCCTGCTTGGCGAGGCTGCCAGTCCCGAGCTGCAGGCGTTAATTGTGGATTACATCAACGCCAATCCAAAAGTGCTGGGCTATCACGATCTGATGGTTCACGATTATGGTCCCGGTCAGCGGTTTGCCAGCTTGCACGTGGAAATGGATCAGCGGGAGGATCCGCTGCTGTGCCACGAAATTATTGATGACATCGAGCGGGAATGCCTGCACAGCCACAACATACACCTGGTGATCCACTATGACCCGGTGGTTACCGACGATCCGGAGCGCAATCGCCTGCTGGCGCAAACCCACGAGGTTTTAAGAAGCATCGATCAGCGGCTGCATCCGCACGATTTTCGGATGGTCAAGGGTGACGGACATACCAATTTGATCTTCGATGTGGCGCTGCCGTCGGATATGATGAAGGATAAGAAAAAGATCCGGCAAACGTTGGAGCAGGAGTTGTCCGCCCGGGAGAATACGAAAATCTACACCGTCATCACCTTCGACCCAGCAGCGTTTAATCAATAAAAATAAGCCGGCAGGATACCTGCCGGCTTTCTTGCTTTCCAATTACTCTGCGGGTGTGTTTTCGGCGGTTTCCACAGGCGCTTCGGCAATTGCTTCAGGCGTGGCTTCCGCAATGACTTCACCGGTGGTGTCCAGGATCTCTTCCTCGGGAGGCAGCGCCTTCAGCTTATTGTAGGCGCTGATGCCACCGATCAGGGAAATGATGACCCAGGCGTGGAATATGATATCAATGATGGACTCTCCGATGATATCATAGGTCAGGCAGTAAAAGAGGAAGATCAGGGTGTCAATGATGACCAGCACCAAAGCGGCGATGAGCCAGCCCACCTTGTTCTTCTTGGAAAATACCCAGCACAGAACGTACAGCGCAATGATAATACCGGCACAGGCCAGCATTACGTAAAATACGCTGTCGGGCAGGAAATTGATCAGCTTCATTTCGGCCTCTGTGTAAGCGCCGGGCATATTGCCTGTATACAGCGCGCCCTGATATACCATTATGTAGGGAGCAAACAGGGAGAACAGGAAATATGTATTGCTGGCTGTGAATGCCAAAATGGTATTGACCAGCGTGAAGGCAATCACAAAGATCAGATTGCTTCTTGCGGAATTGTACTTGCCCTGCAGGACATTGCGAGGGGAAGCCTGCGTGGCAGTATTGTTGGTGTTACCAAATATACCCATAATATCTCTCCTTAGGATTTGATGGTATTAGCATATCACCTTTTGTCAGTTTTTGCAAGAAAAAAGAGCGCCCACCGGAGTGGGCGCTCTCATTATTTGAAAAATTACTTGCACAGCTCGGTAGCGACTTCCACAATGTGCTCAGCGCTCAGGCCAAACTGCTTCAGCAGGTCAGTAGCGGGACCGGAGTGGCCGTACTCATCGTTGACGCCGATGCGGCGGACGATGGTGGGCAGCTTTTCACTCAGCACACCGCAGACAGCTTCGCCCAGGCCGCCGATGATGGAGTGCTCTTCGCAGGTGATGATCTTGCCGCACTTCTTGGCAGCAGCCAGTACCAGCTCCTCATCCAGGGGCTTGATGGTAGCCATATTGATGACCATTGCGTTGATGCCGTTCTCAGCCAGGGCTTCGCCGGCCTTGATTGCCTCGTAAACCATCAGGCCGTTGGCGATGATGGCAACATCGGTGCCGTCACGCAGGATCTCGCCCTTGCCGATCTGGAAGTTAAAGTTCTTCTCGTGGAATTCGGGCACTGCCAGGCGGCCGTAGCGCAGGTAGACAGGGCCTTCCATCCCATAGGCGGCACGGACAGCCATACGGGGCTCTTCGCCGTCGGCGGGGCAGATGACGGTCATACCGGGGATGGAGCGCATCAGGGCGAAGTCCTCGCAGCACTGATGGGAAGCACCGTCCTCACCGACGGAGATACCGCCGTGGGTAGCACCGATCTTCACATTCAGGTGGGGATAGCCGATGGAGTTGCGGACCTGCTCGAAAGCACGGCCGGCAGCAAACATAGCGAAGGAAGATGCAAAGGGAACAAGACCCATAGTGGATGCACCGGCAGCGGCGCAGATCATATTGCCCTCAGCGATGCCACAGTCAAAGTGGCGGTCGGGAAATGCCTTTTGGAAAACGCTGGTCTTGGTAGCGCCAGCCAGGTCAGCATCAAAAACGATGAGGTCAGCCTTTTCCTGGCCCAGTTCGGCCAAAGCCTTACCGTAAGCGTCACGGGTAGCGGTTTTGATCATATCTGCCATATTAGTTCGCCTCCAGTTCTGCATAAGTAGCGTTCAGCTCGTTCATAGCCTGCTCGTACTCGGCGGCATTGGGCGCCTTGCCGTGCCAGCCGGCATTATTCTCCATAAAGGAGACGCCTTTGCCCTTAACGGTGGACATTACGATAGCGGTGGGCTGGCCCTTGGTTTCGCGGGCGGTAGCCAGAGCTGCCTCGATTTCGTCAAAGTCGTGGCCGTTGATAGCAACCACCTTGAAGCCGAAGGCCTCCAGCTTGTCAACGATGGGGTAGGGGCTCATAACATCGGCCACATTGCCGTCGATCTGCAGGCCGTTGTTGTCAATGATGGCAACAAAGTTGTCCAGCTTGTAGTGGGCAGCGAACATAAATGCCTCCCAGCACTGGCCTTCCTGGATCTCGCCGTCACCCAGCAGGGTGAAGATGCGGGCGGTCTCGCCCTTATGCTTGACAGCCAGCGCCATACCGGCAGCGGAGGAAACGCCCTGACCCAAAGAGCCGGTGGACATATCAATGCCGGGAACGGTATTCATATTGGGGTGGCCCTGCAGATAGCTGTCGATGCGGCGCAGGGTTTTCAGATCCTCTACAGGGAAGTAACCGCGCAGAGCCAAAGTGGAGTACAGGCCGGGAGCGGTGTGGCCCTTGGACAGAACAAAACGGTCACGGCCGGCACCCTTGGGGTCCTTGGGATCGATGTTCATTTCCTTGAAATACAGATAGGTGAACATTTCGGTTGCAGACAGGCTGCCGCCGGGATGGCCGCACTTGGCATTAAAAGTGGATTCGATAATGCCCTTGCGAACATTGCAAGCGGTGAGCTGCAGCTGCTTCTTTTCGCTGAGAGTCATTCCATTGCCTCCTAAGTAAAATTTTTATTGGTCCATATTTTTCATATGATTATGGATAGCTTCATAGGTCTCGTCGCTGATGACGTGCTCCATTTTGCAAGCATCTGCGGCAGCGACCTGCCGATCAACGCCCAGGGAGACCAAAAGCTCTGTCAGAAGCTCGTGGCGGCGCATGATCTTTTCGGCGGTCTTAAGACCGGATTCGGTGAGGGTAATGTGGCCGTCATCATCAATGACGATGTAGTTGCCGGCCTTCAGCAGGCCAACAGCCCGGGATACGCTGGGCTTGGAATAGCCCATATATTCGCTGATGTCCACGCTGCGGACACAGCCACCACGCCGGGAAAGGATCAATATGGTTTCCAGGTACATTTCGCCGGATTCCTGTAGTGCCATATGGCCGCACCTCCTTACGATAATAGAATAACACGAAACTTACAATTTTGCAAGAAGAATTGACTTGCCCGGGAAAATTTTCAAATGCTTGTGAAAAGGCGAAATCTGTGCTATACTGATGAAACAAAGGAGGGGTGGCGAAAATGAGAAAATGTAAGCTTTTTGTGGCAATTCTTATTATTTTAGCATTGCTTGGCTGCAGCGCGCCCCATAACCCGATGCCTACCGAGACCATCCCGCCCAATCGGTTCAGCCCCGATGATTTTGTGCTGCGCGATGGCTATTTGTCCTGCATTACCGCGGATGCGGTGATGGGTATTGATGTTTCCCGGTATCAGGGGGATATTGATTGGCAGCAGGTCAAGGCTGCCGGCGTGGAATTTGTGATGGTGCGGCTGGGCAATCGTGGCATTGCTGAGGGTACGCTCCACGAGGATGCCTTTGCAAAGCAGAATTTGCAGGGTGCAAAGGCGGCAGGCCTGAAAGTGGGCGCTTACTTTTACTCCCAGGCGCTGAATGTCCGGGAAGCGGAGGAGGAAGCGGCGCTGGCGCTGGAGATTTTGGACGGTTTCCAATTGGATATGCCCTTGGCATTTGATTGGGAGCAGGAATCCCGGACGGAAAATGTGGATGCCCGGACCTTGACAGATTGCACCAAGGCGTTTTGCGCTGCGGTGGAGACAGCGGGCTATGAGCCGATGATCTATTTCAACAGCTTCCAGGCCAAGGAGCTGCTGCACCTGCGGGAGCTAAAGGAGATCCCCTGGTGGCTGGCAATGTACGATGTGACGATGGAATTTCCCTACCGGATGGATATGTGGCAGTATAGCTGCACCGGAACGGTGCCGGGCATCGAGGGCAGCGTGGATTTGAATTTATTGTTTGCCGATGGGATGATTTGACTTTCTCAAAGGGGGAGGCAAGGATGGCAGACTGTTTTCTAAACGGTCTTTCAAGCCCCATCATCCGGAAAAAAGAGAGGATACCAAACGGTATCCTCTCTTTTTTGTAAGAGGAGTTGTAAAAGCACGAAACGCCTAGAGTATACCAACAAACGTTTTATTAATTGCGATTGTTCCGTTTGCGTCACAAGCAATTGTGTAATCAAAGTTATTGTTACTATCCCAACCTCTAATTTTGAACGAATCAGCCACATCCAGCAGTTTTGTTAAACCGAAATATCCCGTAAATTGCTCCAATTTTTCATATGTTAGAGTTTGCAATTCTTCCGCATCAATCTCACTGCCAAAACCTCGCTGTTCATGACTGAAAAATTCAATCGCAAATGTGTTGCCGGATATAATTTTATGAATCCACTCGATTAAATCGTCTTTGCCTTGGAAATGACGATGCTGGAAAGAAAAGCAAACAGTAAATTCAGATTCATCGTCATACACAGTAATGTTTTCGTCGTAATTAGGATTAACAACTATCGCAGTAGAATAATCGTCGGCATATTGCAGTTGGAATTCAGGGAATGCGTCTTTCAGGAAAATTAGTCTATTATTACTCATTTCACACCATCCTTTGCTGTCTTGCAGGAGGCAATCAAAAGCCTACGAATATTGCCACAAAGTTTTTCGGCGTATTGATATGTGGCAATATCTATTCTTTTGGTTTCGTACATCAATTTCAGCCAATAACTGGTTTCATTTGATTCCTTCAAAGCGATTTCCAGTTTTGCAACAAAATCTTTCTTGCTCTGTGCATACTGTGCTTCGTGAATGTTTGCACTGACTGATGTACCGGCTCTTGCAAGCTGATCGGTCATATAGGAGCTTTTGGGTGCAGTTACACCATCAACAAGATTTACGATAGCAACAGCAAATTCGAAAGATAAGTCAAGCAGTTTGTTTTCAGACATAAAAGCACCTTCTTTCATCAAGATGATACCACAAATTGCTGTACTTTTCAATGATATATCGCTGCTGCGATATGATATACGGCGTTGCCGTATGATATACTTGCTTAGCAAGCGTGATATAATATCCGTTCCTTCATACGCGAAGCGTATATCACCTGCAAAGCAGATATCATAGCGTTAGCTATATCATCCGTGACCGCAGGGAACGGATATCATTGCAAAAAAACCTCTTTTGTTCGAAAACAAAAGAGGTTTTTTGCATGGGGTGGATGATGGGACTTGAACCCACGATCTTCAGAGCCACAATCTGACGCCTTAGCCAACTAGGCCACACCCACCATATTTGAAGTGAGAGGTAAGAAGTAAGAGGTAAGAAGTCTCCTCTTCACTATTACCTATTACTTATTACTTTCTGCTGAAGGCAGTGGCACGCCAGGAGGGATTCGAACCCCCGACCTACTGCTTAGAAGGCAGTTGCTCTATCCTGCTGAGCTACTGGCGCATTTCTATGGAGCGGGTGACGGGAATCGGACCCGCGTATCCAGCTTGGAAGGCTGGTGTTCTACCATTGAACTACACCCGCAAATCCGAGGCATTATCTGTTTCAGCCTAAAAATCTTAGCATATCAACAGATTATTGTCAAGGCTTATTTTTCAAGATAGCGGGAATTTTCTCGTAGATCACTTCAGCCACAGCGCCATCGCCGCAGGGGCACACATTGGGGAAACGGTCAGCCACCGTGCCGTCGGCAGGGCAGAAGGCATAGTCTGCGCCCTGGAGCATCGTCAGGTCATTGTCACCGTCGCCAACGCAGATCAGAATCTTACGGCCCAGCATTGCCTGCAGATCCCGGGCAGCGCGCAGCTTGCTGCAGCCCTTGGCGTGCATATCCGCAATCCGGGCGCAGGGGAGGAAAAAGTCCAGCACATCGCCGTATTTTTCCACAATATATTGATTGACATCTCGAAAAAGGGCAGCTTCCGCCTCGGTGGCATTATACATATCCGCAACGGTCTTTTTTCGGAATTCGCCGTAGACGGAGAATTTCAGAAACGGGCCGGGAATGTCCTCAAATTCTTCGTATTTCCAGGCGCATTGGTTATGCTCGCAGTATGCTTCCCAGCCGGGATTCTTGCGGAAAATATAGTGGGCATCCACACCCTGCCATTCCACCGTCAGTTGGGGAAAGCGTTCCTGCACATCGGTGCAGACGGTGCGAGGGTCCAGCGCGATGGGATGGCACAGCATCAGCTCGTTTTTCTCGGTGTCATAGGCGGCACTGCCGTTATACAGCAGCAGCGGCGCATTTACGGGCACCTTATGCAGAATATTGTGAGCGGACATTGGCACGCTGCGGCCGGTATTGACGGTGAACTTACCGCCGTTATCCATAAAATACCGGATGGCATCCAAATTCCGCTGTGGGATGGTGGAGTCCGGTGCGGTCAGCGTACGGTCATAGTCCACCGTCAGCAAAACATCAGAAAACATATTTATACCATTTTCTCCAATTTTTCGATTACCTGCCGGAAATATTCAGGCAGGGGGGCAAAGACCATAACGGGTCTGCCATCCCGGGGATGACGGAAGCATAGCTGGCCTGCGTGGAGGCATTGGGTGTCCTGACCCAGCTCCGTCTTTTTGTGCCCGTACACAGTATCTCCCAAAATGGGATGGCCTATGTGGGCCATGTGGACACGGATCTGATGGGTACGGCCGGTTTCCAAACGGCAGCGGATATGGGTATAGCCCCGATAGCGGGCCACCACTTCCCAATGGGTAACGGCAGCCTTGGAATTGCGGGGAGTCACCGTCATCTTCTTGCGGTCAGTGGGATGGCGGCCGATGGGGGCATCCACCGTGCCGGAATCCTCCCGGAAAGAGCCGCAGACAATGGCCTCATAAGTTCTTGCCATCGTATGGTCTTTCAGCTGGCTTGCCAGCACCGTGTGGGCAAGGTCATTTTTGGCAATGGCAAGCAGACCCGAGGTGTCCTTGTCAATGCGGTGGACGATGCCGGGGCGCAGCTCGCCGTTGATGCCGGACAGCTTATCGCCCATTGCGTGCAGCAGACCGTTGACCAGCGTATCATCCTGATGGCCGGCGGCAGGGTGGACCACCAGCCCCTTGGGTTTGTTGATCACCAGCACATCCTCATCTTCGTACACGATATCCAGGGACATTTCTGTGGGCTTGATGTCCACTTCTTTGGGCTCCGGGATGGTATAGTCAATTTGGTCACCGATATTCAGTTTGTCGTTCTTTTTGCCGGGCTTGCCGTTGCGGGAAACGCAGCCGTCCTCGATCAGCTTTTGCGCGGCAGAGCGGCTCAGACCATCGCCACAGCGGGCAAGGAACGCATCCAGCCGTTCGCCCAGAATATCGGCATACAGGGTCATTTCTTTTCTTCCTTCCAGAATGCTTTGTTGAAAAACAGCAGGTGTACCAGCAGCAGTATACAGCCGCAGGTGATGTAGCAGTCAGCAATATTAAATATGGGGAAATCGATAAACTCCGTCTTGATCATATCTACCACGAAGCCCCGGAACACCCGGTCCAGCATATTACCTATGCCGCCGCCGTAAATGGCAGCAAGACACCAGCGCTCCAGCCTGGTAAAGGGCAGGGGATGCTTAAAGTATTCGATGAAAAGCAAAACTGTCATCACGGCAAACACCAAAACGAATAGCCAGGCCTGACCTTCCAGCATAGAAAAGGCTGCGCCGGTGTTTTGCACATAAGTCAAGCTAAGAAAACCGGGCAGAAAGGGGACATCGGCAAACAGCGAGATATTGGCGATGGTCAGGTATTTGGTTAGCTGGTCAACGCCTACGATGCCCAGCACAAATAGGCCCATATATAAAAACTGCATAGCATTTCCTCCTGATTCGGTGCCAATATCATACCACGGGGTGTGGATAATGTCAATTTTCTTACTGTACAAACGGCGGAATCTCGTGTACAATAGCAGTATAATGGGTAAATGGTGAAAAATTATGAAAATTGCTTTTTACACCCTCGGGTGCAAAACAAATCAATATGAGACCCAGGCAATGGAACAGCTACTGATGCAAAAGGGGCACGAGATCGGTCAGTTTTCCGAAAAGTGCGATGTGTATATCATCAACACCTGCTCGGTGACCGCCGTTGCTGATAAGAAAAACCGGGCTGTGATCCGCCGTTGCCGTCGGGAAAATCCCCAGGCAGTCATCGGTGTTTGCGGCTGCTATACCCAGCACGCACCGGAGGATGTGCGTAAGCTGGGGGTGGATGTTTTAGGCGGCAGCGCAAACCGCCGGGAATTTATCGAAAAACTGTTGGAAGCTGCGGAAAATCGGGTACAGCAGGAAGTGCTGGATGTGGCGCTGCGCCGCCGGGAATTTGAAATTTTACCTGCCGGCGGTCTGTCCGAGCGGACCCGGGCAATGCTGAAGGTGCAGGATGGCTGCGTCAATTTCTGCTCCTACTGCATCATTCCCTATACCCGTGGACCGGTGCGGTCCGCACCGCTGGAGCTGGTGATCGAACAGGCAAAGCAGCTACGGGATAAGGGATATCAGGAGATCATCATCACCGGCATTGAGATCGCCTCCTGGGGCGTGGATCTTGAAGGCAAGCCCCCGATGGCAGATATGGTGGCGGCGGTGTGTCAGGCTGTGCCGGAGCTGCGGGTGCGGCTGGGCAGCCTGGAGCCTCGGGTGATTACGGAAGAATTCTGCTGGCGGATGAAAGAATATAAAAATCTCTGCCCTCAGTTCCATCTGAGTATGCAGTCCGGTTGTGATACGGTGCTGCTTCGGATGCGCCGCAAGTATGATCCCGCCCGGTATTTGGAAAGTGTGGAATTGCTGAAAAAGCACTTCCCCGGCTGCGCTGTGACGACAGATATGATTGTAGCCTTCCCTGGCGAAACCGAGGAGGAATTTGCGGAAAGCCTGGCATTTATTCAAAAATGCGGCTTTGCGGATATGCACATTTTCCCCTATTCCCGCAGACCCGGCACACCGGCGGATAAGATGCCCGGCCAGCTGAACAATGCCACGAAAGAGGCAAGAAGCCACGCCGCCATTGCCGTTGCCGGGCAAATGAATCGCGCCTATCGGGAAAACTTGATTGGCAGCGTTCAAAGCGTGCTGTTTGAGGAAATGGACGGCGCATATTTTACCGGCCACGCTATGAACTACACCAAGGTCTATGCACGCTCCGGCGGTGAACACAATGTGGTGAAAAAGGTGCGCATTGTGGAAATTTTCAAGGATGGCGTATTGGGAGAAATTATATGAAAACATTACTGCATATTTGCTGCGCACCCTGTGCCAACCAGTGCATCGAGGTGCTGCGTGGCGACAAAATAGAGGTGACCGGCTATTGGTTTAACCCCAATATCCACCCCTTTACCGAGTACCGTGCCCGGCGCAATTGCCTGCGGGAATACGCGCAGACCATCGACCTGCAGCTGCTGGAGAAGGACGACTACGGCCTGCGGCCCTTTGTCCGGGAGGTGGCGGAGGATATTTCCGGCCGGTGCGTCAAGTGCTACGAAATGCGGCTTTTCGACACCGCAAAAACCGCAGCGGAGGGTGGCTTCGACAGCTTTACCTCCTCGCTGTTCATCAGCCCTTATCAAAACCACGAGCTGATGCGTGAGGTGGCAGAGCGTGCTGCTAAGGAATATGGCGTTGCGTTCCTGTATCGGGATTTCCGTCCCTATTTCAAGGCAGGGCAGGAGAAAGCCCGGGAACTTCAGATGTATATCCAAAAATTCTGCGGCTGCGTTTTCTCGGAGCAGGAGCGGTATCTCAAGCCCAGCAAGATCATCCCCTAAGGAGAATACGATGGATAAATTTGAATTTGCGGTGCCCACGTTGTTTGGCTTGGAGGGCATTGCCGGCGATGAGCTTCGCCGAATGAATATGGAAAATGTCCGGGTAGAAAACGGCAGAGTGCTGTTTTCCGGTGATAAGGCGGATATCGCAAGAGCCAATGTGAACCTGCGCACCGGTGAGCGTGTGCTGCTGGTGCTGGCGGATTTTGAGGCTAAGACCTTTGAGCAGTTATTCCAGGGTGTTTACCGCACCAATCTGGAAGATTACATCCCCAAGGATGGCGAATTCCCCGTCAAGGGGCATTGCCTGAACAGCCAGCTGATGTCTGTTCCCGATTGCCAGGCCATCGTGAAGAAGGCGGCCTCCAAGCGGCTGGGGGAAAAGTACGGCGTAAGCTGGCTGCCGGAAACCGGCGCCAAATACCAGCTGCAGTTTTCCGTTATGAATGACCGGGTGCAATTGTATTTGGATACCTCCGGGGTGGGCCTGCATAAGCGTGGCTACCGGGCAGTGGGCAACGATGCGCCGCTGCGGGAAACTTTGGCAGCGGCTATGGTGCAGCTGACCCGTTACCGTGGCCGGGAATTTCTGTGGGATCCCTTCTGCGGCTCCGGCACCATTCCCATCGAGGCAGCTCTGATCGCCAAGAACAGAGCGCCGGGTCTGCGCCGCCGCTTTGGGGCAGAGCGTTTTGCCTGGATGGAGGAAACACTTTGGCAGCAGGCCCGTGGCGAAGCCATCGACAAGGAGTTTAAGGGCAAGTACCGCATTTTGGGTACGGATAATGACCCCGGCTGCATCAGCCTTTCCATCTCCAATGCCCGCAAGGCCGGTGTTTCCGATTGCATCGAATTCAAGGACGGCGATGCCACCAAAATGAGTCTGCCCACCAGTGAGGGCATTCTCATCTGCAATCCGCCCTACGGCCAGCGGATGATGGAGCAGCATAGTGCCCAGCGGCTGTATGCTGCCCTGGGCCGGCACCTGAAATTTGCCGACGGCTGGAAGAAATTTATTATCACCTCCGAGCCGGAATTTGAGCATTATTTCGGCCGCCGCGCCGACAAAAAGCGCAAGCTGTACAACGGTATGATCAAGTGCGACTACTTTATGTATACAACAGACTCTCGCAAAAAATAAAGAAGCAGGAGAGCGTTTATGATCCATCTTTTTATCATCAATCCCGCCGCGGGCAGCCGTGACAGAACGGCGGACTATACCGAACAAATTGAAAGAATTTGCGAAGAGCGTGACATCAGTTACCGGATCGAAGTATCGAAAGCCCCCGGTGACTGCACCCGCATTGCACGCAAAGCTGCAGAAAGCGGCGAAGAGTACCGTATCTACGCCTGCGGCGGCGATGGCACGCTGAACGAAGTGGCAGCCGGTGTGGCAGGCTTTGACAATGTGGCTGTCACCGTATATTCCGGCGGCAGCGGCAATGATTTTGTCAAGCTGTTTGATAAGCCGGAGGCATTTTTCGACCTGGAAAAACTCCTGGATTGTGAGGAGGCCACCTTTGACCTGATCCGCTGTAATGACGACTACTCTTTGAATATCTGCTCCGTTGGCCTGGATGCCCGGATCGGTACGGATGTGTCCAACTATAAGCGGCTGCCGCTGCTGCAAGGCTTCCGGGCTTATGTGGCATCCACGGTGTTGAATGTGATTAAGGGCATCTCCGAGCATTATGTGGTCCGTATCAATGGCGAGGAGATTGATGGTCGGCAGACGATGATCTGCATTTGCAATGGCCGATTCTACGGTGGCGGCTTCAATCCTGTGCCGGATGCAGATCCGACGGACGGAGTGTTGGATGTTCTGCTTGTCAAGCACGTATCCCGGCTGCAGGTGCCGGCGGTGGTCGGCAAGTATAAGAATGGCAGATATCAGGAGCTGCCCAAGCTGGTGCGGCATATGAGAACCGACAGCGTCCAAATTCTGTGCGATAAGCCCACTGTTATCAATTTGGACGGCGAAATGCGCAGAGCGGACACTGTAAACATTCGCATCGCGGATGAAAAGCTCCGCTTCTTCTATCCCAAAGGACTTACATATAAGTAATTCTCCGCACCCTTGGCCCCCTCTCCTCCGCGCT
>JAZSCE010000056.1:0-8929 GCA_045602725.1 Faecousia sp.
GCTGATCGAGCCTTGGGGCGTCCGTGTCAGAGTGATCATGCGTGATAAGGCAGCCAATGAACTGGCAGACTACGCAAACGCTGATGACTACGGCCTGATCTTCTTCCATGACAAGACCGGCAAGTACGGTGGCACAATGACCCCCGCACAGATGAAGGCCGAGACCGGTGCTAAGGTATTCAGCAAGCTGAATGGCAATGCTGTGATCAATGCCGGCGGTGTTACCGCTATCTACGATCACGAGATCTTCACTTATGATCTGGACAGCGAACTGTACTGCCTGCCTTACATCGTAATCGATGGCAATTACTACTATCCCAGCAACGCAATCTGCTGGAACCTGCTGGCTGAAATGGTCGAGTTCTCTCAGGACGAGACCCTGGATCCCAAGGAGACCGCAGTATTCGATGCAATGCTGGCGATGTACAACAAAGTTCAGGCCAATAAGGCTATCTAAACAAAGAAATCCCCTCTGCAGCAATTGCAGAGGGGATTTTTGCTTTTGTTTTAGATGCCGGCAGGATTGCTCTTTCTGCGCTGATCCCGAAGCCGGCGGCGATCTTCAGCGTTGGCCCAGGCCAAATGCTCTTCCTCGGTCTGTAGATTCAGACGAGGAACTTTTACCGGCTTGTCATTTTCGTCCAGCGCAACCATGATGAAATGGGCGTTGTTGATCCACTGGCGCTCTTTGCTGACATTTTCCACATAGGTGTCCACGCAGACTTCCATAGAAGTAGAGCCCACCCAGGTGATCTTACCCTTGATAACCACCATATCGTTTTGATATGCGCCGTGAAGGAAGGTCAAATTATCTACAGCAGCGGTGGTGACATTGGTCATCGAGTGCCGCTTGGCGACGATGCCTGCCACCTCGTCAATCCATTGCATCAAAATGCCGCCAAACAGACGGTTCGCGCCGTTAAGATGATTGGGGCGCACCACGTGGACGGTTTCCACCCGGGAGTCATCCACAGTTTTCGTTAGCATGGGTATATACCTCATTTCCTGATTTTTGTCCATTATACCATCAGGAAAGGGGAGAATGCAATCATTTATTTAAAAATTCGCAACCTGGGATGCCTTTAGCTGCAGTTGCAGCTTATCGGCAATCAGGGCGATGAACTCCGAGTTCGTAGGCTTGCCTTTTGTGTTGCTGACTGTGTAGCCAAAAAAGCGCTGCAGGGTGTCCAAATCGCCTCTGTCCCAAGCCACTTCAATGGCGTGGCGAATGGCGCGCTCAACCCGGCTGGGCGTGGTTTGGAAGGTCTTTGCCACCTGGGGATACAAAACCTTCGTGATGGCATTGATCACATCCATATCGCCTACGGCAATGATGATGGCCTCCCGAAGATACTGGTAGCCTTTGATGTGAGCAGGCACACCGATTTCATGAATGATACCGGTGACCATAGATTCAATGCTGCGCTTGTCATCGGTGCGGGCAGGCGCGATCCGCAGGTTCTCCCCACCGCGAATCTCCTCCAGCCGCTCCACAAGGGCATTCATATCGCAGGGCTTCAGCATCAGGTATCTGGCGCCCAAATTGGCTGCCGCGCTGGCTACATAATCGGTGATAAACCGGGATGTTGCCAATGTGACCGGCTTCTTATCCATACCGGCGATGGCCTTGAGCACGCTGATGCCGTCCTTTTTCGCCAGCATCAGATCCAGCACCAGAACATCCGGCTTCAGTTGCCCGATCATATGGATGGCCTGCTCCCCGTCAGCAGCCGTACCCACTACCTGAAATCCACCTGCCTGCTTCAGCGCAGCACAAAGGCTGGCACAGAATTCTTCTGCGGCATCCGCAATCAATACACTTTTCAAATGATCCATAACTTCCTCTCCTGTTATTTGCAAAATATTCCCCGGAATACCGCAGCGATTTGCTGCGGTGCGACAAATATAATTTAGCATAATGCGATTGTTTTTGCAAGGAAAAACGAGAACAATCGCTCGTCTAAAAGCGCCTAAATTCGACAACTCGACACAAAAACCGAACTTTTCGACATAAAACGACAAAATGCCGGGAATGACAGTTCCACAGTTGACGGAATGCCCCGGGTGATGTAAAATAGAGGCAAGCAAAAATGACAAGGAGGAACGATAATGGATAAAAAAACCAAGGCGTTTATGTCCTTTTTGGATGCATCCCACAGCGTATACCACGCTGTGCAGAATTTGACCGAGCAACTGGATTGTGCCGGCTATACGCAGCTTTCCGGGGGCGAGGAGTGGACTCTGGCACCCGGCGGCAAGTATTACCTGACCCGGGGCGGTACGGCAGTGATTGCGTTCCGCGTTCCCAAGGGTGAGATCAAGGGCTTTATGATGAGCGCCAGCCACGCTGACCGTCCGACCTTTAAGATCAAGGAAAATGCAGAGCTGTGCGGCACCTACACCCGTTTGGCTACGGAAAAGTATGGCGGTATGCTGATGGCAACCTGGCTGGACCGTCCGCTGTCGGTGGCCGGCAGGGTAGTGGTAGAAACCGAAGCCGGTGTGGAGAGCCGGCTGGTGGATATCGATCGGGATCTGCTGCTGATCCCCAATGTGGCCATCCATATGAATCGCACGGCCAATGAGGGCTACAAGTGGAATCCTGCCGTGGATACCCTGCCGCTGGCCGGTGGCAAGAATGCCAAGGGCAAGCTGGACCAGCTGCTGAAGAAGGCTGCCGGTGGCAAGATTTTGGGCCACGACCTGTATCTGTATATTCGTCAAAAGGCTACCAACTGGGGCGTGGATAGGGAGTATATCTCCGCCGCTGCGCTGGACGATCTTGCCTGCGCGTGGTGCTGCACCCAGGGCTTCCTGAATGCGGATGAAAGTGAAAGCATCCCGGTGCTGTGCGTGTTTGACAGTGAAGAAGTAGGCTCTGCCTCCGTGCAGGGTGCGGCTTCCCGGCTGCTGGAAAGTACCCTCAAGCGCATCTGCGCAGCGAGAAAGTTGGATGAGCAGATCCTGCTGGCAAATTCCTTTATGGTCAGCGCTGACAACGGGCACGCCATCCATCCCAATCATCCTGAGTTTGCCGATGCCAACAATGCGCCGGTGATCAATGGGGGCGTGGTGCTGAAATTCAACGCAAACCAGCGTTACACCACCGATGGCATTACCGCTGCCGTGTTCCGCAAGGTGTGCAAAAATGCCGGCGTTGCTGTGCAAACCTACTGCAATCGCGCGGATATCCCCGGCGGCTCGACGCTGGGCAATATCTCCCTTTCTCAGGTCAGCGTGCCTACCGCGGATATCGGTCTGCCCCAGCTGGCAATGCACTCGTGCTATGAAACCGCAGGCGTGCAGGATGTGCTGGACCTTCAGAAGGCAATGACCGCATATTACGGCACTACGCTGGAGGCAGCAGGGGAAGGCTACTGCCTGAAATAATTGGCAATATCACCAAAAACGCGACACCAAAACTGTACGAAACGACGGTTGCAAGCTGTTGCAAAATATGGTATTATTTGTGTATCCAGGTGGATTATGCCTACTCCACAAAAAATAGGTATCGTTCACTAAAATAAAGGAGGATAAAAAGCGTTGGACTCACGGTGCGGCAGTGTGGAGACCTGTCGTAATGCTTCCGGAATTTTACTGTCCGGAATGCGAGAATGCACGCGGAATGCCCGGTGCATTTAGAGTCAGAAAACTATGGCAACTGTAACCCTGAAGAACATCAAGAAGATCTACCCCTTCAACGGCGATGACATGAAGCCCAAGAAAAAGAAGAAGGGCGCTGCGGAACCCGAGAAGAAGGTAAACCTGCAGATCACTGACAAGGGCGTCGTGGCTGTTCAGGAGTTCAACCTCGAGATCGCTGACAAGGAATTCATCGTTCTTGTTGGTCCCTCCGGCTGTGGTAAGTCTACCACCCTGCGTATGATCGCCGGCCTGGAAGAGATCTCCGAAGGCGAGCTGTACATCGGTGACCGTCTGGTTAATGACGTTGCACCTAAGGACCGCGATACCGCGATGGTCTTCCAGAACTACGCACTGTACCCCCACATGACTGTTTATGACAACATGGCTTTCGCTCTGAAGCTGCGTCATATGCCCAAGAAGGAAATTGAGAAGAAGGTTCATCAGGCAGCCGCTATTTTGGACATCACTGAGTACCTGAACCGTAAGCCCAAGGCTCTGTCCGGCGGTCAGCGTCAGCGTGTTGCTATCGGCCGTGCTATCGTTCGTGACCCCAAGGTCATGCTGATGGACGAGCCCCTGTCCAACCTGGACGCTAAGCTGCGTAATCAGATGCGTGCTGAGATCATCAAGCTGCGCAGCCGTATCGATACCACCTTTATCTATGTTACCCACGACCAGACGGAGGCTATGACCCTGGGTGACCGTATCGTCATTATGAAGGACGGTTTCATTCAGCAGATCGGCACTCCTCAGGAAGTATTCAATCATCCCTACAACCTGTTCGTTGCCGGCTTCATCGGCGCACCCCAGATGAACTTCATGGATGCCGAGCTGGTTAAGGTTGATGGCAAGTATGCAGTTTCCGTCGGCGGCATTCAGGTCGTTCTGCCCGAAGAGAAGCAGGCTAAGCTGGCTGCCAACGAGGTCGCTGAAGGCCCCGTTACTTTGGGTGTCCGTCCTGAGCATATCTCTTTGGATGCCAACGGCATCGACGCTAAGGTCGATGTTCACGAGCTGATGGGTACTTCCATCCATCTGCACGCTACCGCTATGGGCAAGGATGTTGTCCTGGTTCTGTCCACTATGAATATGACCGGCGCTGAGCTGTCCGCACTGACCATGGGCGCTGAGATCAAGTTCTCCTTCCCCGGCACTGTCTGCCACGTCTTTAACAAGGAGACCGGCCTGAACCTGGAGGCTTAATTCCATACATGAACGGGTCTGCCAAAGGGCAGGCCCGTTTTTTTATACATTTTGGTACATTGTCCAAATGTTGCCAAAAGGGTCGAAAAACTGCCGGCAAACCAGACAGTTCCCTTGACAAACGGGCAAAAAAAGGTTATTCTTTAAGGGTGTTGTTTTTGGCGCGTAAGCGCAAAAATTACCCCATCTTTATATATTGGTAAAGGAGAAAAAACGATGCGTGAAAGTGGCGTTCTGATGCATATAACCTCGCTCCCCGGTGACTTTGGTGTGGGAACGATGGGCAAGTCTGCCTTTGCGTTCGTGGATTTTTTGAAGCAGGCCGCCCAACGTTGCTGGCAGATCCTGCCGCTGACTCCCACGGGCTTCGGCGATTCTCCCTACCAATCCTGCTCCACCTATGCCGGCAATCCCTACCTGATCGATCTGCGGCTGCTGATTGACGGAGGCTTGCTGAAAGAGGAAGAGGTTCGCACTGTTTCCTGGTGCAGCCGGGAGGATAAGGTGGATTTTGGCGCGCTGTATCAAAATCGCACCAAGGTATTGAAGCTCGCTTACAGCCGCTTTGATGATCAAAATGCGCTGGATGCTTTTTGCAGAAAGCACAGCAGCTGGCTGCCGGATTTTGCGCTGTTTATGGCGCTGAAGGATAAATTCCAGGGCGCACCCTGGTACATTTGGGAAGATGCGCTTAAGTTCCGCCAACCGGATGCCCTTTGGGCTGCCCGGCAGGAGCTGAAGGCGGAGATCCGCTTCTACTGCTTCCAGCAGTACCTGTTCTATACCCAATGGAACGCGCTGCGCAGCTACGCCCACGAAAATGACGTGCAGATCATCGGTGACGTGCCCATTTATGTGCCTTATGATTCAGCAGATGTTTGGAGCAATCCCGAATACTTCCAGCTGAACGAGGATTTGGAGCCGGTGTCCGTAGCCGGATGCCCGCCGGACGCTTTCAGCGAGGATGGCCAGCTTTGGGGCAATCCCTTGTACCGCTGGGACCGGATGGAAAAGGACGGCTTCAGTTGGTGGCTGCGGCGTTTGGCAGCGGCAGGGGAGCTGTACGATATCGTGCGGATTGACCATTTCCGTGGCCTGGAGGCATATTGGTCTGTGCCCTACGGCGACACTACCGCCCGGGGCGGCAAATGGATCAAGGGCCCGGGCATGAAATTTATTGATGCCATCAAGAAGGGCTTGCCGAACCTTAAGATGATCGCAGAGGACCTGGGCTTCCTGACCCAGGAGGTGTTTGATCTGCGGGACGCATCGGGATTCCCCGGTATGAAGATCCTGGGCTTTGCCTTTGATTCCCGTGAGCCTTCTGAGTATCTGCCCCACACCTATTGCGTAAATTCTGTGTGCTATACCGGCACCCACGATAATATGACTACCCGCCAGTGGTTTGAAACCGCATCGGGTGATGCTGTGGCATACGCTAAAGAATATATGCACCTGACGGATGACGAGGGCTTTGTTTGGGGTATGATCCGTACGGCAATGGCCAGCGTATCCGAGCTGTGCATCACACCGATGCAGGATCTGCTGAATTTGGGTGGTGAAGCCCGGATGAATTTCCCTGGCACCCAAACCGATGCCAACTGGACCTGGCGTGCAGATGGGCGCTGTATGGAGCCTGCATTGGCCCAAAGGCTGGCAGCAATGACTAGGCTGTATGGTCGGGCAGGAAATGGGAAATGATTTTGTATAAAATCTCTTTGTGAGAATGGAGAAGAAATATGAGTATTAATTGCTTGAATGTTTTGCAGTGGACGGAAGCACAGCTGAAGTACACCTACGATATCTCTTTGCAGGAGGCTACGCCTCAGCAACTGCACGAGGCGCTGAGCCACGCTGTGATGATGGCGATTTCCGATAAGTGGAACCGTGCCAAGCACACCCGTCAGCATCAGCGTAAAGCTTACTATATCTCCGCTGAGTACCTGATCGGCAGATTGGTGTATTCCAACCTGTACAATTTGGGCGTGCTGGACGAGATGAAGCAGGCGTTCGCCGAGAAGGGCGTGGACCTGGCTGTTTTGGAGGATATTGAGGATGCTGCGCTGGGTAATGGCGGCTTGGGCCGCTTGGCAGCCTGCTTCCTGGACTCTGCTGCCAGCTGCAATATTCCGCTGACCGGCTACGGTCTGCGGTATCGCTTCGGCTTGTTTAAGCAGAAGTTTGACGAGAACGGCAGCCAGATGGAAACCGCTGACGATTGGACGAAGTTTGGCGATCCCTGGTCTTACCGCCGCTATAACCACACCGTTAAGGTGAAATTCCCCGACCATACCGTCCTGGCTGTGCCTTACGATGTGCCTGTCATCGGCTATGGTACCGACAATATCAACACCCTGCGTCTGTGGCAGTGTGAGGCCGAGGAAGAGCTGGACTTTAATGCATTTAATGACCAGGACTACCTGCGCGCTCTGGCACAGAAGAACAAGGCTGAGGATATTACCCGTGTTCTGTATCCCAACGACTCCACTTGGGAAGGCAAGCGCCTGCGCATCAAGCAGCAGTATGTGCTGTCGTCTGCATCGCTGCAGGATATGCTGCGTGTTTATAAGAGCATTCACGGCACAGACCTGACCCATTTTGCCGATTACTATGCCGTTCAGCTCAACGATACCCACCCGGCAATGTCTATACCCGAGCTGATCCGCCTGCTAATGGCAGAGGGTATGGACTTTGAGCAGAGCTTCCAAATCGCACAAAAGACCTTCTCTTACACCAACCACACTGTTATGGGTGAGGCTTTGGAAAAGTGGAATTTGGATCTGCTGCGCAGCGTGGTGCCGGAGATCGTGGATATCATCCTGCGCATTGATGAAAAGCTGCGCGGCGAGCATCCGGAGCTGTTCATCGTTCGGGACAATACTGCACACATGGCAAATCTGTCTGTTTATGTTGGCACCTATGTCAATGGTGTTGCCGAGATCCACAGCCAAATCCTGAAGGATGATGTGTTCCATCAGTGGTATGAAGCATTCCCCGAGCGCTTCCAAAATAAGACCAATGGCGTCACACCCCGCCGCTGGATGGGTTTGTGCAACCCCGAGCTGACGCAGATGATCAAGTATCGCATTGGCGCTGATTTCCTGAGAGATCTGGAGCGCCTGTCCAAGCTGAAGACGATGATCGATGACGATATGGTGCGGCAGTTTAACACCATCAAGTTCCAAAAGAAGGAGCAGCTGTGCAAGGTCATTGCTAAGAATGAGGGCGTGCAGCTGGATCCCAGCTTTATCTTTGATGTCCAGGTCAAGCGCCTGCACGAGTATAAGCGCCAGCTGATGAATATCATCAGCGTTGTGGATATCTACTTCCGCCTGAAGAACGGCGAGCTGCCTGACTTCCATCCCACCGCATTTATCTTCGGTGCAAAGTCCGCTCCCGGCTATGCCCGGGCAAAGGCCATTATCCGCTATATCAACCGTGTTGCCAAGCTGATCAACAACGATCCTGCCGTGGCGGATAAGCTGAAGGTGGTATTTGTGCAGAACTACAACTGCTCTTATGCCGAGCATATCATCCCCGCGGCCGATGTTTCCGAGCAGATTTCTCCTGCCGGCACAGAGGCTTCCGGCACCGGCAATATGAAGCTGATGCTTAACGGCGCGGTAACGTTGGGCACCCTGGACGGCGCCAATGTGGAGATCGCCAAGGAAGCCGGTATGGAAAATGAGTATATCTTCGGCCATACCGTGGAGCAGATCAATGCCTGCAAGGACAGCTACTACAGCCGTGGCATCTACGAGCAGGATCATCATCTGCGCCGGGCTCTGGACACCCTGGTGGACGGCACCGTTCCCACCGACGACGATCAGAGAGAGCTGTATCACGCTCTGCTGGACGGCGCCCATTGGCATAAGGCTGACCACTATTTCATCCTGCTGGACTATCCCTCCTACATTGAGGCAAAGCTGCAGGTGAACCGGGACTACGCTGACCGGCTGGCATTTGGCCGCAAGTGCCTGATGAATATTGCCAGCGGTGCAAAGTTCTCTTCCGACCGCACCATCCGCCAGTACGCTGACGAGATTTGGCATATCCAGCCCACACAGTACTAATAATTAAA
>JAZSCE010000057.1:0-6804 GCA_045602725.1 Faecousia sp.
GCAGTTGAAGAGGCAAAGAAGCGCGACCACAATAAAATCGGCCGCGAGATGGAATTCTTCACCACAAGCGATGTTATCGGTCAGGGTCTTCCCATCCTGCTTCCCAAGGGCGCGCGCGTAATCCAGCTGCTGCAGCGCTGGATCGAGGACGAGGAGCAGAAGCGTGGCTATATCCTCACCAAGACCCCCCTCATGGCCAAGCGTGACCTCTACAAGATCTCCGGCCACTGGGATCACTACCGTGACGGTATGTTCATTATGGGCGATGCCGACGACGAGGAGAAGGAATGCTTCGCTCTGCGTCCCATGACCTGCCCGTTCCAGTATCAGGTGTTCCTGAACCGTGCCCGTTCTTACCGTGACCTGCCTATGCGTTTGGGTGAGACCTCCACCCTGTTCCGTAACGAGGATTCCGGCGAAATGCACGGCCTGATCCGTGTGCGCCAGTTCACCATTTCCGAAGGCCACCTGGTGCTTCGTCCCGAGCAGCTGGAAGAAGAGTTCAAGGGCTGCCTGGAGCTGGCCAAGTACTGCCTGGATACCGTTGGTATGCTGGAAAACTGCACCTTCCGTTTCTCCCAGTGGGATCCCGCCCGTGCCGGCATTAAGTATGAAGGCACTGCCGAGCAATGGGAAGAAGCGCAGCGTGTTATGGGTGATATCCTGGACAAGCTGGGCGTGGAATATGAGATTGGCATCGACGAGGCCGCCTTCTACGGCCCCAAGCTGGATATCCAGTACAAAAATGTCTTTGGTAAGGAAGACACCATCGTCACCATCCAGATCGATATGCTGCTGGCGCAGAAGTTCGGTATGGAATACACCGATGCTGACGGTCAGAAGAAGATCCCCTATATCATCCACCGCACCAGTCTTGGCTGCTACGAGCGCACCCTGGCCTACTTGATCGAGCGGTATGCCGGCGCGCTGCCCCTGTGGATGATGCCCACCCAGGTCAAGGTGATGCCCATCACCAACCGTGCCCACGAATATGCCAAGGAGTTGGCCGAAAAGCTGAACGCCGTTGGCATCCACGCAGAGACCGACTGCCGCAGCGAAAAGCTGGGCTACAAAATCCGTGAGGCACAGCTGCAGAAGGTTCCCTATATGCTGGTTGTTGGTGACCGGGATATGGAAAATGGCACCGTTTCCGTCCGTACCCGCAAGGGCGACGACCTGGGCGCAATGACTCCCGATGCGTTCATCGCTAAGTGCCTGCTGGAGATCGCCACCAAGAGCAAGGAAGTTTAACTCAAATTTCAACAAGCCGCTCACATCGAGCGGCTTGTTTTCTTATTTCTCTTATGTTATAATATATAATAATGAAGGCAACGGAGGGCGTTATGAAAAAGCTGCACATTCTCAAATGGCTGATCCCCCTGTTTTGGATCGTGCTGGGCGCAGTTTGCTTTGCCGCCGTCCACGGACACGAGTTTTTAGGGCTGATTTGTTTTGCCTTGAGTGCCCTGAGTGTGTGCTACATCCTGATCGGGATGCTGGCACAGCACCGGCGAATGGTGGCCAAAATGCTGCGCACAGTGCTGTCCACACTTTTGTGCTTCGGCCTTTTGCTTTTCGCCGTTACGGAAGCGATCGTGCTTTCCGCTAGTACCGGCGAGAGTGAGGAAAGCTGCGATTACATCATCGTGCTGGGCGCAAGAGTGCAGGACACCTCCCCCAGCATTTCCCTCAGCGAGCGGATCAGCGCAACATATGATTATTTATCGGACAATCCGCAGGTCACCGCCGTTCTCTCCGGCGGCCAGGGCGAAGACGAGGGTATCTCCGAGGCTCAATGTATGTTCGACAACCTGACAGCAATGGGCATTTCTGCCGACCGGCTGTGGCTGGAGGACAAGTCCACCTCCACTTGGGAGAACTTACATTTTTCAATGAAGATCATCGAGGAGAAAACCGGCACTCGTCCGGAAAAGGCCGGCATCCTCTCCAGCGAATATCATCTGTACCGCGCAGGTTTGTTTGCCGAAGATTGCGGCTTTGAGGCCGTGGGCATTCCGGCAACTACCCAGCGTTTCACCATTCGCTTAAATTACTTTCTCCGGGAAGTGGCCGGCGTTTGGCATTATCTGATTTTAGGAGGACTCTACAATGATTGAAAAGCGCTACGCTGAATATGCCTGGGAGCAGACGGAAACGCTGCTGGCCATTGACTCCCCTTCCGGCTACACCGCCAAGGCTGCCGCCTGGGTCAAGGAAGCCTTTGAAAAGCTGAATTTCGCTGCCACCATCACCGCCAAGGGCGTTGTCCTGGTGGACTTGGGCGGTGAGGACGAAAATGACGGCCTGCTGCTGGAAGCCCACGCCGATACGCTGGGCGCAATGGTTTCCCAAATCAAGGGCAACGGCCGCCTGAAGCTGACGCCCCTGGGCGGTATGAACGCCAACAACGGCGAAGCCGAAAATGTATGGGTCTACACCCGGGATGGTAAAGTCATCGACGGCACGCTGCAGCTGTGCAACGCATCTGTGCACGTCAACGGCGACTACTCCTCCGCCAAGCGTTCCTGGGATGCGATGGAGGTGGTTCTGGATGAGGATGTCAGCAGCGCTGATGATACGCAGAAGCTGGGCGTCCAGGTGGGCGATATCGTCTGCTTTGATCCCCGCACCCGCCGCACCGGCAGCGATTACCTGAAGAGCCGCTTCCTGGACGATAAGCTGTCCGTGGGCATCCTGCTGGGCTTTGCCAAGTACCTCAGCGATAATGAGATCAAGCCAACCCGCAGGGTTTGGGTCCACGTCACCGTGTACGAAGAAGTGGGTCACGGCGGCTCCGCCTCTGTTCCTGCCGGTGTTACGGAAGCCATTTCCGTGGATATGGGCTGCGTAGGTGACGGTCTGCAATGCACTGAGCGGCAGGTTTCCATCTGCGCCAAGGATTCCGGCGGTCCTTACAGCTACGAGGTCGTAGGCAAGCTCATCGAAGCTGCCAAGAAGTCGGAAGCGGATTATGCTGTGGATGTCTATCCCTACTACGGCTCCGATGTGGAAGCCACCCTGCGCAGTGGTGTGGACATTCGCCACGGCTTAATCGGCGCCGGCGTATATGCCAGCCACGGCTATGAGCGCAGCCACATTGACGGCGTATATAACACTTTGAAAGTTCTGTCCGGCTATCTGGACGTATAATGAAAGGAGCAAACATTATGAAAGAAAACTATATGGTCTGCAATTGCAAGCAGGTAAGCTACTTTGCCATCCTGGATGCGCTCCACGAGCACGAGAGCTTGGACAATGTTCTCTCTGCCTTCGATGCGGTTAAGGAAGTAACCCACTGCTCCACCGGCTGCGGTGGCTGCCACGACAAGGTAATGAAGATCATCTCCGAAGAAATGATGGGTAAATAAAGAAATTTGGGGTGTGCGGAAAAGCACGCCCCACTTTTTCAAAATTCTGCTTGCATTTTTGAAAGAAGTGTACTATACTAAGGAAGCACCTGCCGGTGTGATGGAATGGTAGACGTAGTGGACTCAAAATCCACCGCTGGCGACAGCGTACCGGTTCGAGTCCGGTCACCGGCACCAATAAATGCCACGGAGAATGATACATTCTCTGTGGCATTTATTCTTTGTTGGAAACGGGCGCGAACCCATCTTAATGCAACACGGGCGAGCTCTGTATCATTGAACAGCGCAGCAAATTGTGGTGTAATGCCTTGTGCGCGGGCGCTGCATCAATGCATCCTGGATTTTGAACAAGAAAACGGTGTATTTTCTCTTTCTGGGAGTGGAATTTGATTCCCTTTTATCATAACTTCCGCATAAAAAGGGTAAACTTTCAGCGAGGCACGTTTAGGAAAAGTTTACATTTTCAGGATTGACATCCTTTGCGCAAGATGCTACACTACAGATACTAAGGGAGTAGCGAATGCCGTTTGGCATAGCAAATCAACATCCTGGCCTTTTGGTCTGGTTTGCTTTCATTTGCGAGACTTATGTAATGCTGTTAAGCTGTGCGTGGGTCTATTTTTGCAATGGTTGATAGCCCAAGCACAGGACAAACTGTGCTTGGGCTTTTATTTTTCTCGGCGCGAGTGTTTGAATTCTCATAATTGGCAACCGATGTTGCCTGAAATCTAAGGAGGAGTATTGATGAAGAAAACCTATACTCAGTCTGCAGATGCCGTTCTGCAGGAGCTTGGGGTCAGTGCGGATGGCTTGACTACTGCGCAAGCGCAGGAACGCCTTGCCAAATATGGTCCGAACAAGCTGAAGGAAGCTGAAAAGCCCACTCTCCTGCAGCGTTTCCTTACCCAACTGAAGGACCCGATGCTGATCATCCTATTGATCGCAGCCGGTGTCAGCGCCCTGACCGGTATGCTCGCCCACGAAAACGAGTGGGCCGAGGTCATCATTATCTTGGCCGTTGTTCTTCTGAACGCGATTTTGGGTGTTATTCAGGAAAGCAAGGCGGAGGCGGCGATCGAAGCGCTGCAAACAATGACAGCCGCCACCTGTAAGGTGCTGCGTGACGGCAAAATGATTTCTCTGCACTCCGATGAGCTGGTTCCCGGCGATATCGTGATTCTGGAAGCCGGCGATGCGGTCCCCGCTGACGGTCGTATCATTGAAAGCGCTTCTTTGAAGATCGAGGAAGCTGCCCTGACCGGCGAATCCGTACCCGTTAACAAGATGCTGGAAGCACTGGGTGTAGCCGACGGCCAGGAGGATATTCCTCTGGGTGACCGCAAGAATATGTGCTATATGGGCTCTACTGTGGTTTACGGCCGGGGCAAGGCTGTCATCACCGCCACAGGTATGGACACCGAAATGGGTAAGATTGCCGGTGCTTTGGCAGCTACCGGAGAAGATCAGACTCCCCTGCAGCGGAAGCTGGATGAGCTGGGCACGCTGCTGAGCAAAATCGTCCTGGGTATCTGCATATTCATTTTCGCATTTAACCTTTTCACAGAGGGTGACTTCCATTTGGAAGTGATCCTGGACACCTTTATGGTGGCTGTTTCCCTGGCAGTTGCCGCGATTCCTGAGGGCCTGGCTACTGTTGTTACCGTGGTTTTGTCCATCGGTGTTACCAAGATGTCCCAGCGTAATGCAGTCATCCGCCGTCTTACGGCTGTTGAGACACTGGGCTGCACGCAGATCATCTGCTCTGACAAGACCGGCACTCTGACCCAAAACAAGATGACCGTTGTTGACCACATCGGTGATACCAACCTGGTTGCCACCGCTATGGCGCTTTGCTCCGATGCCACGCTGAACAGCGAAAATCAGGCCGAGGGCGAGCCTACCGAGTGTGCGCTGGTCAACTTTGCCTACTCCGTCGGTCTGCACAAGGCTGACCTGGAAGGTGCAATGCCCCGCGTGGACGAAGCACCCTTTGACTCCGGCCGTAAGATGATGTCCACAGTTCACTCTCTGGACGGCAAATATGTGCAGTACACCAAGGGTGCTCCCGATGTGGTGCTGGATCGCTGTGCTTTTTACTACGAAAGCGGCGAAATCAAACCGATGACCGATGATAAGCGCGCTGAAATTATGGCCGCCAACAAAGCTATGGCCGACAAGGCTCTGCGTGTTTTGGCAGTGGCCAAGCGTGATTGGCGCGAAAAGCCTGCTGACAACACCCCCGAGTTTCTGGAGCAGGAGCTGGTCTTTTTGGGCCTGACCGGTATGATCGATCCGATTCGTCCTGAGGTTAAGGCCGCCATTGAGGAATGCCGCAGCGCCGGCATCCGAGCCGTTATGATAACCGGTGACCACAAAGACACCGCCGTTGCCATCGCAAAGGAGCTTGGCATCATCACCGACGCCGACCAAGCTATTACCGGCGCTGAGCTGGACAATATTTCGGACGAGGATATCTGCGAATTCGTCAAGAAATACAGCGTCTACGCCCGTGTACAGCCCGAGCATAAGACCCGTATCGTTACCGCGTGGAAGGCAAACGGTGCCATTACCGCTATGACCGGTGACGGCGTTAACGACGCCCCCTCCATCAAGTCCGCTGACATCGGCGTGGGTATGGGCATCACCGGTACCGATGTCACCAAGAATGTGGCGGATATGGTTTTGGCTGACGATAACTTCGCCACCATCGTTACCGCCGTTGGCGAAGGCCGCCGCATCTACGATAACATCCGCAAAGCCATCCAGTTCCTGCTGGCCTCCAATATGTCTGAGGTTTTGGGTGTATTTGGCGCATCCTTGATTGGCTTTACGCTGCTAAATCCCGTTCATCTGCTGTTTATCAATTTGGTTACTGACTGCTTCCCTGCCCTGGCATTGGGTATGGAGCCGGCCGAGCCCGACACAATGCAACGTCCTCCCCGTGATTCCAAAGCAGGTATTTTTTCCGGCGGTTTGTTTGGCGATATTGCTTACCAGGGCATTTTGGTTACGCTCATCACCATTGGCGCGTATCTCATCGGCAGTTATTTTGAATTCGGCGCAGGCTTTATGGCAAAACTGCGTGAGGTTGGCGAGTCCGGCCACGGTATGACCATGGCATTCCTGACGATGTCTATGTGTGAGATCTTCCACTCCTTCAACCTGCGTTCTCAGCGCAAATCCATTTTCAGCCTGAAGACCCAAAATGCTGTTCTGTGGGCTGCTATGATTGGCTCTCTGCTGCTGACCACATTGGTCCTGGAGGTTCCCTTCATTGCCAACGCCTTCGGCTTCACAACCATCGGTTGGGATGAGTACGGCATTGCCCTTGCGCTTGCCATTCTTGTCATTCCCATTGTAGAACTGGTCAAGCTGATCCAGCGCGCTGTTTCTAAGCGCTAAGGCTTATACAAAACTCCCGGAATGCTGACGCATT
>JAZSCE010000058.1:0-13675 GCA_045602725.1 Faecousia sp.
AAAACTACCCCTCAGTCAAAAATCAAAGATTTTTGACAGCTCCCCTGACAAGGGGAGCCTTGTAATTTTTGTATTTATGCCAGGTAAATTGCCTGGCAGGCCAGCATAGTCTCGTAGCAGTCCAGCTTGGAAACCAGCTCAATGGGTGCGTGCATACTCAAAACGGGCACACCGGCATCCACGGTTACGATATTACGGTTTGCCATATATGCGGCAACGGTGCCACCACCGCCCTGATCCACCTTGCCCAGCGTGGCGATCTGCCAGATAACGCCGGCCTTCTCGAAGGTGGAGCGGATGTGCCCCATAGCCTCAGCGGAAGCATCGGATGCGCCACCCTTACCACGGGAACCGGTGTACTTGCAGATGGAAACGCCGTAGTTCAACGCGGAGTTGTTGCGGCGATCGCAGGTCTCCGGGAAGTTGGGGTCAAATGCATTGGAAACATCGGCAGACAGGCAGAAGGAGTTGGCGAAGCAATGGGTCAGCTTGACACCCTGGGCATCGCACAGAGTCTCCATAAAGTACTCGAATGCCTCGCTCTGCATACCGGAAATACCGACGGAGCCGATCTCCTCTTTATCAGCCAGGATGCAGACACAGGTCTTGTCGGGGGTGCCGATGGAGAACAGAGCCTCCAGCTCAGCGTATGCACAGACACGGTCATCGTGGCCGTAGGCGCCGATCAGGCTGCGGTCCAGACCTACCTCACGGCAGCGGCCGGCAGGAACGATGGTCAGCTCTGCGGACAGGAAATCGGTTTCAATCAGGCCATACTTCTCATTCAGAATGCGCAGAATGTTCAGTTTGACCATATCGCTGCCGTCGCCTTCCACGGGCTCGGTGCCGAGGATCACATTCAGCTGCTCACCAGCGATACCCTTTGCCAAAGGCTTCTGCATCTGATCAGCAGCCAGGTGAGGCAGCAGGTCGGAGACCATCAGCACGGGATCGGCATCATCTTCGCCCACCGTAACGGTGAGCACAGTGCCGTCCTTGCGATAGACAACACCGTGCAATGCCAGGGGAATGGTAACCCACTGGTACTTCTTGATGCCGCCGTAGTAGTGCGTCTTGAAGAATGCAATTTCTGCATCCTCATAAAGGGGATTGGGCTTGATGTCCATACGGGGAGAGTCTACGTGAGCGGCGCAGATATTGGCACCCTCAGCCAGGCTCTTCTTGCCGATCACAGCCAGCATAATGGACTTGCCACGGTTGTTCAGATAAATCTTATCGCCGGGCTTGGCATCCATACCGGGAGCGAAGGGCTTGAAGCCGCGCTTTTCGGCTTCAGCAGCGGTCCAGGTAGTAGCCTCACGCTCGGTCTTACAGGCATCCATAAATGCCATATAGCGCTTGCAGTAGGCTTCCATTTCAGCGCGCTGCTCAGCACTAATGCGGGCATAGCCGTTCTTAGGGGCAGCCAGCAGGGATTCACGCAGTTCATCAGCAGTCATATTTTTCAGTTCCTTTCTAGATTAGTCTGCTTTCATTATACCCAAGTCTTGCAAAAATGCAATACATTTTGTTGCGAACGCATCTAATTTATCGGTGTTTTCCAGCGTGTAGGTGCATTTTTCACGGTACCAATCGCTGGAGTGCTGCGCCGAGATCCGCTTTTGGGCGTACTCCCGGGAGATACCATCCCGGGCCATCAGCCGCAGGATCCGCAGCTCTTCCGGTGCGGTGACGGCTACAGTTACATCGCAAAGCGCATCCAAACCGCTCTCAAAAAGGCCGATGGCATCAATGGCGGCAAGGCTGGGCTTTGCCGCCAGGATTTGCAAAACCTCCTGCCTGACAGCGCTGTGGGTAATGGCGTTCAAATCTTGCAGGGCGGCTTCGTCGGCAAAAACCACTTCACCCAGCTTCTTCCGATCCAGTTGACCTTCCATAACGGTGCCGGGGAAGCGCATTTCAATGGCGTGAAGCAGATGCTTATCCTCACGCAGAAGCCGATGATAGATGGCATCGCAGTCTAGGATCACACCACCGGCAGCTTCGATCTGCTGTAGCAGAGTGGTCTTTCCGCTGCCGGAGCCACCGGTAATACCCAGAATCATACTTCCACCTCCGCATCAATGATGTGGAACGCAGCCGCCTTTTTCAGCCGGTTTTGTACAGCAAAGGCAACACCGTCACCTTCCGGACAACGGGCGTAGACCTGGTGAACAGATGCATCGTCCAGTTCCCGCAATGCGGCAAACAGACCGGCGCACAGGGTCTCAACATCGGCTTCTTTGCCGTAGGAGAGGGGATGGCAATCGGCATAAAGGGGCAGCTCTTCTTCGAAGCACAGCACCCGGTCACCGGGAACAAAATGCCTGTGAATATAGGCAGCGGCCTTTTCCCGGGAGCCGGCAACGATGACCACCGGCTCTGCCGGGGCATAGTGACGGTATTTCATTCCGGGGGCCTTGACTACGGCATCGTGGTCGATGCTGGCGGTGACCGCCTTGTCGATCAGCAGATCTCCCAGCACAGCTTTCAACTGCTGGGGGGTGATGCCGCCGGGGCGCAGCAGCCGGGGCTTATCCTCCGTTAAGTCCACAATGGTGGATTCTACGCCCACCCGGCAGGCGCCGCCATCAACGATCAGGGGAATCTTGTCGGCGTGATCGTCATAAACGTGCTGCGCTGTGGTGGTGGAGGGTTTGCCGGAAATATTGGCAGAGGGTGCGGCTATGGGAACGCCTGATTGGCGGATGATTTCACGGGTAATGTCGCAATCCGGGCAGCGGACAGCGACAGAGGGCAATCCGGCCCGGGTGGACATAGGCACGATATCCTTTGCCGGCAGCACCATCGTCAGCGGACCGGGCCAAAAGGCCTCTGCCAAAGCATAGGCGGCCTCGGGAATATGGTGGCAGACCATTTCCATCTGTTCCGGGTCGGCAATGTGGAGGATTAGCGGATTATCCTGGGGGCGACCCTTGACTTCAAAAATCTTCGCAACAGCCTGCGGATCCAGTCCGTTTGCGCCCAAGCCATACACAGTTTCCGTGGGGATCGCTACCAAGCCGCCGGCCTGAATAATATCTGCGGCAATTTGTGCGGTATTCAGTTCATTTGCGGACAACATAAGGGTTCTCATAAAAAATCTCCTGAATACTAGAATCCTAAATCTTGCAAATCTTTTATGATATGTAGATAGTGCATACTTACATTGGTGAGCTTGCTCTTTTTGCCATATACGCCCACCATTTTGAAATGATCCAAATTATCACCGAGATCGCCCTGATATTCTCCCCATTGGCTGGAGGAAACGGACACCATACCATCGGTGATGTCCTGCTCGCATTGGCGGGAAATCTTGTAGGGCAGGTACAGCAGGGATTTCTTTGCAATGAAAGAGGAGGAATAGCTTTGATAGTAAACAGAGGGCATATCGGGGGTGTCCCGGTTAAACCGCTCCATTGCCTCCGGTGTCAGATCCCTGCCAAGCTGCATAATATCCGGCTGGCGGTCACCGCAGATGCGGAAAAAGAGATCATTGAAGAAAGCGATACTCTTTGCAGCAAATGAAGGCATTTTCAGCAGCTGTGCGCTAAGTCCGGAGCCGTGATGGGGTGTGGACAAAGTGGTAAGAGATGCTACACAATCCGCCATACCCAAATGGGTGATCATATACCGACAATCCACACCGCCCTTAGAGTGGGCGATCAAATTGACTTTGTCGCAGCTTTCTGTTTCCAGGATCCGGAGGATCTCCTCCTTTAGCTGGGCAGCATTGGTAGCAACGCTGCCTATGCCGTCCTGATTGGTCACATAAACCGTCAGGCCTTGTGCTTTCAAATGGTCTGAGATGCCACGGAAAGCGTGCCAAAACAGAAAATCCTTCACCATCATTCCGTGAACAAGAACGATGGGGTATCGGGTCTTGATCATAGAATCACCTCGAGAATACGGATGATTTGGAAAAGGGCAGCTGCGTGCGCAGCTGCCCCTCTGGTTTTGAATTTAGACAGTGGGCTGGTTTGCAGCTTCGATGATCTTCACGAACTTTTCGGGAACCAGGGAAGCGCCACCGATCAGGCCGCCGTCGATGTCGGGCTGAGCCAGCAGCTCGAAAGCGTTCTTTTCGTTCATAGAGCCGCCGTACAGGATGGAGATCGCACGGGCGTGCTTGGAGGAGTACAGTTTGCGGACAACGGTACGGATGTTCTCGCAGACTTCCTCAGCCTGCTCGGGGGTGGCGGTACGGCCGGTGCCGATAGCCCAGATGGGCTCGTAAGCGATGATGACCTTGCGGATCTTGTCCTCGGAGACACCCTGCAGACCCAGCTTGATCTGCATAGCAATCCACTCGTCGGTGATGCCGGCCTCACGCTGCTCCAGGCTCTCGCCGCAGCACATAATGGGGGTCAGGCCAGCTTCCAGAGCTGCCAGGACCTTTGCATTGACGTCAGCATCGGTCTCGCCCATAGCACGGCGCTCGGAGTGGCCGATGATAACATACTTACAGCCGGCGTCAACCAGCATATTGGTAGCGATCTCGCCGGTGTAAGCGCCGGAAGCGTTGGCGTTGCAGTTTTCTGCGCCGATACCTACACGGGTCTCGCGCATTGCGCGGACAGCGGCGGGGATGCACACTGCGGGAACACACAGTGCGACATCGCACCAGCGGCCCTTAGGCATAATGGCCTTCAGCTGTGCCATAAACTCCTTGGTCTCGGAGGGGGTCTTGTTCATCTTCCAGTTGCCGGCGATGACGGTCTTGCGGTACTTTCTGTTCATTTCTTATTCTCCTTAATATGTTTGCATCGAAATGTCGATGTGTATTTACGAATTTAATAGTAGGGCAGGGCTTTGACGCTGCCCTTATGAAGCAAAAAAGGGTGTAGCGGCGGGAGCAAGCCCCCGCCCTACATAAATGCGGTTATAATTACTTGTCCTGCAGGCAGGCAATGCCGGGCATCGTCGAAACACGCGCAATGCAATCCGGATTGACCCAGCAGGGTCAATACTTAACCATTCCGCGGTTTCTCCTCTTCCCCACAAAAGCCATTCGCTTTTGCGGGGGCCCCGGAATTGCCCCGTCCTTACTTGTCTTGCAGACAAGCAATGCCGGGCAATTCTAAGCCTTCCAGGAATTCCAGGGAAGCGCCACCACCGGTGGAGATGTGGGTGATCTCGTTTGCGAAGCCCAGCTGCTCGCAGGCAGCAGCGCTGTCGCCGCCACCAACGATGGTGATAGCATCGGAGTCAGCCAAAGCCTGGGCAACCGCGATGGTGCCCTTTGCCAGGGTGGGGTTCTCAAATACGCCCATGGGGCCGTTCCAAACAACGGTCTTGGCAGCCTTCACAGCCTCTGCGAACAGAGCGCGGGAAGCCTCGCCGATGTCCAGACCTTCCTTGTCGGCAGGAATCGCATCGGCAGCAACGGTCTCGACAGCAATTTCAGCATCAATGGGGGAGGGAAAGCCGTCAGCAACAACAGTGTCGATGGGCAGCAGCAGCTTGACGCCCTTGGCCTCAGCCTTTGCCATCATTTCCTTGCAGTATTCGATCTTCTCGGTGTCCAGCAGGCTGTTGCCTACGCCGTAGCCCTTGGCAGCCAGGAAGGTGTAAGCCATACCACCGCCGATGATCAGGGTGTCCACCTTCTCCAGCAGGTTGTTGATAACATTCAGCTTGTCGGAGACCTTAGCGCCGCCCAGGATAGCCACAAAGGGACGCTCGGGGTTGGCCAGAGCCTTACCCATAATGGAAACTTCCTTCTGCACCAGGTAGCCGGAAACAGCAGGCAGGTAGTCAGCGACACCGGCAGTAGAGGAGTGGGCACGGTGTGCGGTACCGAAAGCATCGTTAACGAAGATGTCAGCCAGGTCAGCCAGCGCCTTGCTCAGCTCGGGATCGTTCTTTGTCTCGCCCTTGATGTAACGGGTGTTCTCAATCAGCATAACGTCGCCGTCTTTCAGAGCGGCAGCCTTAGCCTTGGGGTCCTCACCGGCAACGTCGGTAGCCATAATGACTTCCTTGCCCAGCAGCTCGGAAATGCGCGCAGCAACGATCTTCAGGCTCAGCTCGGGCTTCCACTCGCCCTTGGGCTTGCCCATATGGGAGCACAGGATGACCCGGGCACCATGCTCAACCAGGTACTTGATGGTGGGCATAGCGGCAACGATACGCTTGTCAGAAGTGATCTTGCCGTCCTTGGTGGGTACATTGAAGTCGCAGCGGCACAGAACGCGCTTGCCGGCTACTTCAATATCTTCGATAGATTTCTTGTTGTAGTTCATACTAATTCCTCCAAATTATCGGGATCAATCCCGCATTTTTCCATAATCCAGCAGACCGGGGAAATCCAGCTGCCGCAGTGCTTCAAATACCGTAATGGCAACGGCATTGCTTAAGTTCAGGCTTCGGGCGGTTTCGCGCATGGGAATGCGGACGCATTCATCATAGTGCGCAGCCAAAAAATCCTCCGGAAGCCCTTTGGTCTCTTTGCCAAAGAATAAGTAACAGCCATCGCTGAAAGCAGCCTGCGTATAGCTACGGGGCGCTTTCGTACTCAGGCACCACATTTGGCGAACATCATTCTTAGCAAAGAAATCCGCAAGATTTTCATAGTCGAAAACCTCCACCATATGCCAGTAGTCAAGACCGGCACGGCGAACAGCCTTCTCCGAGATATCAAAGCCAAGAGGACGGATCAAATGCAGCCGGCAGCCAGTAGCGGCGCAGGTGCGGGCGATGTTGCCACAGTTTTGCGGGATTTCCGGCTCTACCAGTACAATGTTCAGCATTTCCTCACCTCGGGCTCCAAATCGGTTGCGCTCCTATTGTATTCTAAAGTTTCCGTAAAATCAATCTAAAAATTGCATTTTTTCAAACTTTTTTTGCGAAATGCAGAAAAATGGGTTTTTGTGATGTATAATTGTAAGAAATATATGAAAAAATTTATATTTCCTTGATTTTGCAAAAAGAATGTTCGGGAATGGCGGACAATTGTCCACAGATAAAAACCCTAAATCACGCAAACTGCAAAGAAAGCGGTAAGGATTGCCACACCCTGAGAAAAACGAATCGCAAAACATTGACATTTTGCTGCATTTATGAAATAATATTGAGGCTAAATTATAGATAAGAGGGGATTCATTTATGATCCAATCCAGAACACATAACTGCGGCGAGCTGCGTTTGGCTGACGCAGGTAAGAAGGTCACAATTGTCGGCTGGCTGGAAAATGTCCGTGAGGTCGGCTCCAATTTCGCATTCCTGGTTCTGCGTGATTTCTATGGCACTACGCAGGTCGTCATTGAGACCGAGGAAATGATGCAGATCATCAAGGGTATCAACAAGGAGTCTACCATCTCCGTTACCGGTACTGTCCGTGAGCGTGAGAGCAAGAATGCCAAGCAGCCCACCGGTGAGATCGAAGTGGTGCCCGAGGCCATCACCGTCCTGGGTAAGTGCCGCCATAATCAACTGCCCTTTGAGATCAACAAGTCCAGAGATGCGGACGAAAATGTCCGTCTGAAGTATCGCTTCCTGGACCTGCGCAATCCTGCTGTCAAGTCCAATATCATCCTGCGTTGCCAGGTGGTTGCCGAGCTTCGCCGGCTGATGACTGAGAAGGGCTTTTTGGAGATCACCACGCCCATCCTGACCGCATCCAGCCCCGAGGGTGCCCGTGACTATCTGGTGCCTGCCAGAAACCATCCCGGCAAGTTCTATGCGCTGCCCCAGGCCCCCCAGCAGTTCAAGCAGCTGCTGATGACCTCCGGCTTCGACAAGTATTTCCAGATTGCACCCTGCTTCCGTGATGAGGATGCCCGTGCTGACCGTACCCCCGGCGAGTTCTACCAGCTGGATATGGAAATGGCATTCGCCACTCAGGACGATGTTCTCAGCACCCTGGAGGATGTGCTGGTGCCTGTATTTAAGAAGTTCGGCAAGTACGAGCGTGTTTCCGAAGCACCTTTCCGTCACATTTCCTTTAATGATGCAATGGAGCGCTACGGCTCCGATAAGCCCGACCTGCGTATTGACCTGGAGGTTCAGGATATTTCTGCTGAGGTCCAGGGCTGCGGCTTCGGTCCTTTCGAGGGCGCAACCGTTAAGGCTGTTGTGGTGGACGATTTCACCCAGGCAAGAAAGTGGATCGACAAGCTGCTGGTGGATGTGGAGGTACAGACCGGTAATAAGGCTTGCTGGATCAAGGTAGACGAGAACGGTGAGCTGACCGGCGGCGTTTCCAAGTTCCTGGCAGATTATAAGGATGTGCTGACTGCCAAGCTGAACCTGAAGCCCGGCTCTTTCGTATGTATGGCTGCAGGCAAAAAGCTGGCCGCCCAAAAGACTGCCGGCGTCATCCGCACCCTGCTGGGCAGACGCGTTCCCGGCCACTTCGATGAAGAGCAGTACGCCATCTGCTGGATCGTTGACTTCCCCATGTATGAGATGGGCGAGGAGTCCGGCCAGCTGGAATTTTGCCACAATCCCTTCTCTATGCCCCAGGGCGGTATGCAGACCCTGCTGGAAGCTGAAGGCGATATCGAGAAGCTGCTGGCGATCAACGCCAACCAGTATGACCTGGTGGTTAACGGCTATGAGTCCGCATCCGGCGCTGTCCGTAATCACGATCCCGAGATTATGGTCAAGGCCTTCCAGATGGTGGGCCTGGGCGAAGAGGATGTCAAGGCCAAGTTCCCGGCAATGTACAATGCCTTCACCTACGGCGCACCTCCCCACGCAGGCGCAGCTCCCGGCGTTGACCGCCTGATTATGCTGCTGACCGGTGAGGAATCCATCCGTGAGGTCATCACCTTCCCGATGAACAAGAATGCGCAGGACCTGATGATGGGCGCTCCCACTACCGTGGAGAAGCATCAGCTGGACACCGTACACATCGCGTTGGTGGAAGAATAATAATAATTAAGGACTGTTGCTTAACGGCAACAGTCCTTTTTTGCGCAAAAAAGGGGAGCCGCTGAGAGTTTCAGCGGCTCAAACAAAGAGGAAAGAAAAAGGAAGAAACTTAGTTAATTCAGTGCCAAAAACGCGGTGGGATCCATAATCTTGTCATTGCAGGAAACACTAAAGTGCAGATGGTCGCCCAGTGCGTTTTCCAGTAGTGCGGTATTGCCTACGGTGCCGATGGTCTGACCCAGCTTGACGGTGCTGCCGGTTTCCACGGCCAGATCGCTGTCCAGGCTGGAATAGGTGGTCACATAGCCGCCCTGATGGCGGATGACAACGGTCATACCCATGGCATCATCCTCAAAAACGGTGTAGACCTCACCGTCTGCGGCGGCGCATACCGGTGTGCCGGCCTGGGCTGCAATGTCGATGCCATTGTGGACACGCCAATCCCGGGTGGTCTCATTGTAGCTCAGCGCATCCATGGAATAGCCGGAAATGGTCTGCCCGGAAACGGGCCAGCCGGTCTTGAGGGGTGTTTCGGTGGACTGGGTGGGCAGCTGCCCATTGGGCTGAGTGGCGATGGCGGCGATGCCGTCATCGGTGGGGTCGATGACTCCCACATTCATAGAAGGATCCTTTGTTTGGGTGTTTGCGTTTCGGTAGTACATATAGCCGGAGATCCCGATGGCCACTGCGCACAGGATCAGGGCTATGTAGTAGCCCTTACCGGCAAATTTGCCTGTGTTTTTTCTGCTTTTCATTGTAAGCACCTCCGAAGCTAAGTATTGCCGATTTTTTGGATTCTAAACCAAACAATGGAAAATTTCCTGCCTGCAAAAAATATTCTGTGTCGCAGGGAATAAAATCAATTGACATCCGGGAAATTTTCGCTATATTTATAATTGTCGTAATATAGCGAAAATAACCTAAAGAAACGGGGGAGGATAATGTCCAAGGAACTCATCAGGCTCCAGGATCTTACCATGGAGTTCGACGGGGAGCGTATACTCGACAGTATTAATCTCTATATCAAAGATCACGAATTTTTAACCTTACTGGGCCCCTCCGGCTGCGGTAAGACCACAACGCTTCGTATCATCGGAGGTTTCCTGAATCCTACCTCCGGTACGGTTACCTTTGACGGGGAGACCATCAATGATGTACCGCCCTATAAGCGGCAGATCAATACGGTCTTTCAGCGCTATGCACTGTTTCCGCATCTGAATGTGTTTGATAACATCGCATTCGGTCTGCGTGTTGCCAAGCTGCCCAAGGAAGAGGTTACGGAGCGGGTCAACCGGATGCTGGAAGTGGTCAGCCTGAGAGGATACGGCCATCGCCATATCAATTCGCTTTCCGGCGGTCAGCAGCAGCGCGTCGCAATCGCAAGAGCTTTGGTCAATGAGCCCAAGGTCTTGCTGTTGGACGAGCCTCTGGGCGCATTGGACCTGCGCCTTCGCAAGGATATGCAGATCGAGCTGAAGCGGATCCAGCAGGCGATGGGCATTACCTTTGTCTATGTCACCCACGATCAGGAAGAAGCGCTGTCTATGTCGGACACCGTGGTGGTTATGGACAAGGGCCGCATCCAGCAGATCGGCAGGCCCGAGGATATATATAATGAGCCGAAGAACGCATTTGTGGCGGATTTCATCGGCGAGAGTAACATTCTGGACGGCGTTATGCTGTCTGATTATAAGGTCCGCTTCTTTGGCCGTACCTTCCAGTGTGTTGACAAGGGCTTTGCCCCCAACGAGAGCGTGGACGTGGTTATCCGGCCTGAGGATATCGACATCGTTGCCCCGGAAGAAGGGCACCTGGTCGGTGTGGTAACCAGCGTGACCTTCAAAGGACTTAACTATGACATCATCGTCGAATTCAAGGGCTTCAAGTGGCTGATCCAAACCACGGATTTCCACGGCGAAGGCTCTACCATCGGCATTCGTTTGAACCCGGAAGACATCCACATTATGCATAAGAGTGAGTATTCCGGTATGTTTGGCGATTACAGTTCCTACTCGGCTGAGTATGACGAACTGACGGAGGATGCCGAAGATGAGGAAGAATAAGTCTGTACTGCTCAGCACGCCTTACATCATTTGGATGTTGGTGTTTACGCTGATCCCTTTGGGCGTGGTTGGCTACTACGCACTGACGGATCCGGACACCGGTGCGTTTACCCTGAGCAATATTTGGGAATTGGGCAAGTATCTGCCGGTGCTGGGACAGTCTGTGTTGTACTCCCTGGCATCTGCATTGATCTGCCTAGTCCTGGGCTATCCCGTGGCGTATTATATCGCCCATCGGGGCCCCATCGCACAGAAAATCCTGTATATGCTGGTGATGCTGCCTATGTGTATGAGCTTTTTGCTGCGCACATTGGCCTGGGTCGGCCTGCTGCAGGATACCGGCATCATCAATAATCTTTTGGAAGCCATCGGCATCGGCCGGCTGCAGCTGATCCGCACACCCGGCGCTGTGATTTTGGGTATGGTGTATAACTATCTGCCCTATATGATCCTGCCGCTGTATGCGACCCTGGTCAAGCTGGATCACCGGCTCATCGAGGCTGCGGAGGACCTGGGCTGCACCCCGGCAAAGACCTTTATGAAGGTGATTCTGCCGCTGTCTGTGCCCGGCATTTTCTCCGGCGTTACGATGGTGTTCGTGCCTGCGGTTTCCACCTTCTACATTTCTCAGAAGCTGGGCGGTACGGATACCGTGCTGATTGGCGACCTGATCGAGCGACTGTTCAAGCAGGGCGATAACCCCAATTTGGGCGCTGCCCTGAGCTTGGTGCTGATGGCGCTGGTCTTTGTCTGCACCGGCATTATGAACCGCTTTGGCGGCGATGAGGAAGGCGGTGTCATCGTATGAAAAGAACGAACCGTATCCTCACAATTTTGATGTTCATTTTCCTGTATATCCCGATGCTGGTGCTGATTGTGGCATCCTTCAATACAGGCAAAGACATCACCCAATTTGAAGGCTTTACTCTGCGCCAGTATGCGGAGCTGTTCCGGGATGAGGACCTGCTGCGACTGCTGGGCAATTCGGTGCTGATCGCGCTGCTTTCCACCGGCGTTTCCGTTGCCTTTGGTACGGTGGCGGCGGTGGGCATCCACAGCCTGAAGCCGAAGCTGCGCAAGGTGGTTATGAGCCTGACCAATATCCCTATGACGAACCCGGATATCGTTACCGGTGTCAGCCTGAGCCTGCTGTTCGTCTTTGTGGGATCGGGCTTGCTGGGTCAGCGGGAAAGCCTGAATTTCTGGACGCTGCTGATCGCCCACGTGACCTTTGGCCTACCCTATGTAATCTTGAATGTTATGCCCAAGCTCCAGCAGATGGACGGCAGCCTGACGGATGCCGCTATGGATTTGGGCTGCACCCCTGCGCAGGCGTTTTTCAAGGTTATTCTGTATGAAATCCTGCCCGGCATCGTGTCCGGCGGCATTATGACCTTTACGATGAGCCTGGATGACTTCGTCATCAGCTACTTCGTAACCGGCTCTGATTTCGTGACCTTGCCGGTAGAAATCTACACCTACACCAAAAAGCCCATTCAGAACAAGGTCTATGCAATGTTTACCTTGCTGTTCCTGCTGATCTTTGTGCTGATGGTGGTAATGAATCTGCTGCAGATCCGTGCCGGCCGCAAGCGGGAGACGATGCGCTCTGTTTCCAGAGGCAGAATGATCTTCCGCCGGTGCATAGCCGGTATCGTAGCGGTTTGCCTGCTGGCGGGCTGCTGCTTCCTGATCTTCAGCCATAAGCAGGAGCAAATCACCCTGAATGTGAAAAACTGGGGTATGAATATGGCCGACGGCAGCGACGGCACGCTGGATATCGTCAAGGCTTTTGAGGAAAAGTATCCCAACATCAAGGTGAATATGTCCTACTACGAGTCCAATGAAGCGTTGTACTCCCAGCTCAGCAACGGCGGTATTACGGTGGATGTGATCATCCCCTCTGATTATATGATCGACCGGATGATCCAGTCGAATATGCTGCTGGAGCTGGACTATGATAATATCCCCAACTTCCAGTATGTAGACGAGCAATTCAAGAATCCCGCCTACGATCCGGAGAATAAGTACTCTGTGCCCTATACCTGGGGTACGGTGGGCATCCTCTACAACACCAAGCATGTGGATGAAGCGGATCTGACCGGTTGGGACCTGCTGTGGAATGAAAAATATGCAGGCAAGATCCTGATGATCGACAATTCCCGGGATGCTTTCGGCATCGCTCAGTATCTGCTGGGTTACAGCATCAACACCACCGACAAGGCAGAGCTGGACGCCTGCGCCAAGAAGCTTTCCGAGCAGAAGCCCTTGGTGCAGCAGTATGTAATGGACCAGATCTACACCATTATGGAAAATGGTGAGGCCTGGATCGCACCTTACTACGCTGGCGACTGTATGCTGATGATGGAGGAGAACGAGGACCTGGCATTCTTCCTGCCTCAGGAGCAGGGCTTTAATCTGTTTACCGATGCAATGTGCATCCCCACCTGCTGCAAGGAGAAGGAAGCTGCCGAACTGTTCATTAACTTCCTGACGGATCCGGAGATATCCGGCGCCAATATGGACTATATCTGCTACGCCTCACCCATTTCCGCTGCCCGGGATTATATGGAAGAGTACCTGGCAGAAAGTGAGATCGTCTATCCCAGCGAAGAGATCCTGGCAAAGGGCACAGCTTTTGCCTACCTGTCCGAAGAGATCACACGCTATGTGGAAGGCTTGTATCAAGCCGCCACAAAGCTGAGTTCCCATGATTAAAGAAAAATAAAATAAAA
>JAZSCE010000059.1:0-29163 GCA_045602725.1 Faecousia sp.
CAGCAGTATAAATGCCAGTGACTGTCGATAACCGGTATGTTTGATTTCATAGGATCTGTCCTTTCTGCGTGTTTTATAGATCGACAAGACCTGCATCCACCATTTTCTGCAGACTCATGAGAATACCGAATTTAGCGTGCAGCCAAGTCAGGCCACCCTGGAAATAAACACCATAGGGAGGACGGATGGGGCCATCGGCGGAAAGCTCAATAGAGGAACCCTGCACGAAAGCGCCGGCGGCCATAATGACCTTGTCATTATAGCCGGGCATATCCCAGGGCAGGGGAGTTGCGAAGCTGTCAACGGGTGCGGCAGCCTGAATGCCCTTGCAGAAGGCGATCATACCTTCCTCGCTGCCCAGCTCCACCGCCTGGATAATGTCGTGCCGGCTTTCGGTTGCATTGGGAACGCAGCGGAAGCCCAGGGGCTCGTAAAGATTTGCAGCGAATATTGCTCCCTTTTCCGCACCAGCAACAACCGTAGGTGCAAGGAAGAAGCCTTGATACAGGCTGGTCATCAGGCCCAAATTTGCGCCAACCTCCTGACCCAGACCGGGAGCAGACAGCCGGAATGCGCAGCGATCCACGCAGGCCTTGGTGCCACAGATATAGCCGCCGATGGGAGCAAGACCGCCCCCCGGATTCTTGATCAAGGAGCCGACAACCATATCAGCGCCAACATCAGAGGGCTCGATGGTCTCCACAAATTCGCCATAGCAGTTGTCCACCATAATGATGATATCGGGCTTGATGCTCTTGCAGAAGGCAATCAATTCGCCAATCTGCTTTACGGAGAAGGTGGGACGGGTTGCATAGCCCTTGGAGCGCTGGATGGTGACCAGCTTGGTCTTTTCGTTAATAGCGGCACGGATGCCGTCATAATCAAACGTGCCGTTTGGCAAAAGATCCACCTGCCGGTAAGAAACGCCGTACTCTGCCAGCGGGCAGGGGCTGGGACGGATGCCGATGGCCTCCTGCAGCGTGTCATAGGGAAGACCAACGGGGGACAGCAGTTCATCCCCGGGCAGCAGATTGGCGCTGAGTGCAACGGTCAGCGCGTGAGTGCCGCAGGTGATCTGCGGCCGGACAAGAGCGGCTTCGGTGTGGAATACATCCGCATAGACACGCTCTAAGTTGTCTCTGCCCACGTCGTCATAGCCGTAGCCGGAGGTGGCTGCAAAGCAAGCAGCAGAAACACGGTTCTTCTGCATTGCGCTGATGACCTTTGCCTGATTGTGTTCGGCAATCTGATCAATTGCGGCAAAGCGGTCAGCCAGCTTTTTCAGGGCTTCTTCACCGTATTGGTAAACGGCAGGGGAGATGCCCATAGTATTATAAAGTTCCAATAACTGTTCCATAGTTTCAGTCCTCTTTTTTTACATTATTCAGAATCTCATTGGCAAGATCATTCAGCAGCTCCGGACGGGAGATGATCAGACCCGTATCGGATTCGCCCAGGATCAACAGAGTATCTCCGGGCTTGATGTTGAACAATTCCCGGGCCTCCTTGGGGATTACGATCTGTCCGCGGTCACCGACCTTGGCAGTACCGAATACCCGATGGGAACTCTGCTTGCCTAAAATGTGTTTACCGCCCGCCATTGTTACCCTCCAATCATATTTTTCATACTTTTCACACCGACAAGTATAATGACCTGAGCGAAGATTGTCAAGATTTTGCGCAAAAAAAGAAGAGCCGATTCGCGGCTCTTCCATAATATATATCAGTTCCGCCTTCTGCGACCGCCGAAGATCAGCAGCAAGCGCAGCAGCTGCGCCAGGGCAACGGCTGTGGCAGCTACGTAGGTCAGTGCTGCGGCGGTGAGGGTCTTGCGTGCGCCCTTTTGTTCATCGTCTGTCAGAATATCGGTGCTTTCAATGGCTTGCATTGCCCTGCGGCTGGCATTAAACTCAACGGGCAGGGTGATCAGTTGGAATACTACTGCAAAACCAAAGCAGGCGATACCCAAATATACAAGGGTGAATGAGAAGCTCTCCAGGAATGTCAGCACCAGACCCAGCAGGATCAGCGGCATTGCCAGCTTGCTGGCAATGTTGGTAACGGGCACGATGGCGGCCCGGATCTTGATGGGTGCATAGCTTTGGGCATACTGCACAGCGTGGCCGGCTTCGTGGCAGGCAACGCCGATTGCAGCGGTGGAGGTTGCATCGTATACGCCATCGGACAGACGGATTACATTGGCCTTTGGGTCATAATGATCCGTCAGATTGCCGCTGACACGCTCAATCCGTACGCCGGTGACACTGTTGGCGCTGAGAACTCGCTGGGCAGCTTCTGCGCCGGTGATACGGCGAGTGGAATATTGCGATGAATAGCGCTTAAAGGTTGAATTGACATTGGTACTTGCCCACAGCGACAGCAGCACGCAAGGCAGCACGATAACAAGATAAGTCCAATCGAAAAACATAGTAAACTCCTTAAATACTTTCGGGCTCCATAGCTTCGTGGAGCATATTGGTAATGGCACCCCGGAAAATAGAGAATGCCTGCGTATGCAGGGTCTCCAAAGCACCGGCAGAAAGGGTGAGGGGAATATTGCCGGGCATATACAGATCCTGGTCGAACGCATACTTGGGTTCCGGCTCGGTCTTACCGCCACGGGTGACCATCACAGGGCCGGTGTGGATCTTGACACGGCAACCGCCACGGATGGCAATGTCACAATCAATGACTTGACGGCTGACCGTTTTTTCGGGAACATCATCCTCAGCAAAAGGTCCAATCCAGCAGCTGTTGATCAGCTCCCGATAGGGAACATCCGCAAGGTCAACCGCCTGACGGGAGATCAGGTTGATGTAGCGCAGGCCTACCCGCTCAAAATTGGCAGGTTTATAGATCTGAATGAACGCAGCCAGAGGCTTATCCAGCTTCCGGGCAAATTCCTCCCAGCGGGTATAGCGGTTGCAGGTCAGGGAGATGAAGTTGCTGGTCAGATTGACCTGCCAAATGCCATCAGTGGAAGTGAAATGATAGTTGTTGCGCTCCGGCTGATGTTCCATTCGCATATTGCCGGGTGTGCCTACCATTCTGGGTGCGGGCTTATCCTTCGTGCAGCCGTATTTGGGAAACGCGCTGCGGATGGCTTCCTGAAACTCAGCAGGCAGATTGGTCTCTATTGAAAGAATCTCCGGAAATCTGAGCTGGCAGATCACTTTATCCAAAGGGTTCTTATGGTAAATGCATCTTGCGTCTTGAGAAAACATAGCTTCTCCTCATTTCATTAATATCAGTATTCCCAATTGGGCCGTTTACTATATTATAAATTATAGGGAAAATAAGTCAATAAATAAATTTGTCTAGCCAAAAGCGCAAAATGCGTGTATAGTATAGAAAACGAAAGGAGGATATATTATGTCCATACATTATATTAACAAGAATAACTTTGAAGCTGAGGTGCTGAATTCTGACAAGGTAGTGCTGCTGGACTTCTTCGCCGAGTGGTGCGGACCCTGCAAGATGATTGCCCCTACGCTGGAAGAGATCGCTGATGAGAATGAACATATTAAAGTCTGCAAGATCGATGTGGATAACGATCCTGACCTGGCAAGACAGTTCAAGGTCACCAGCATTCCGCTGCTGGTGGTTATGAAGGATGGTAAGATCGTCAATCAGTCCCTGGGCGCAAAACCCAAGGATGCCATCCTGAAGCTGATTCCCTGACAGAAAGAGAGAAACATAATGAGTACAATTCGTGTGAAAAAGTTATCCCCCAATGCCATATTGCCTACCTATGGCTCTGCTGAGGCTGCAGGTGCGGATTTGTATGCGTGCCTGGAGGACGCGGTTTCCATCGCGCCCGGTGAAACCTGTTGGGTAGGTACCGGTATAGCGCTGGAGGTTCCCAAGGGCTGCGCCGGCCTGATCTATGCCCGCAGCAGTATGGGTGTCAAGCGTGGCCTTGCACCTGCCAACAAGGTCGGCGTAATCGACAGCGATTACCGTGGTGAGATACGTGTTGTTTTGCTCAACCACAGCAATCAGGTGCAGACGGTTTCTCCCGGTGAGCGGATTGCGCAGTTGATCATCACTCCTGTTCTGACTCCTGCCTACGAAGAGGTGGCGGAACTGAGCGATACCGCAAGAGGTGAGGGGGGCTTCGGCTCTACCGGCAAGTAATTTGCATAATTTGAATATTTTTTCAAAATTAAGAATAAAATGTTTGACTTTTGTGTCGTCAAGTGCTAGAATAGGGATAACTATTTGCTACACCTACTGTACGCAAAAGTGTTCGCCGTACAAGGATGATTGTTCGCCCACAACAAAAAGGCGCCTGATTTTGGCTTTTTCGACCCATTTGCGGTCGATTAGCATATTTTATTGATTATTATTTTTTATTAGGAGGAAATAATATGAATAAGCTTCTCGCACTGTTGCTGGTTGCTGCTCTGGCTCTGACCATCGTTGCCTGCGCACCTGCCGCAACAAACACCCCCACCGAAGGCAATAAGCCTGTCGAGTACGTTGATCCTTTCAAGGACATCACCGACTACGACGAACTGTCCGTCGCTGTTTACAACGCTGTTCTGGGTGACTTCTACAAGGCATACCAGGAAGCTGCAGCAGAGAAGGACGTTGCTACCCGCTATGCCAAGATGGCTATCGCCGAGGCTAAGCTGCTGGGCGCAGGCATCTTCCTGCCCACCACTTCTCAGGGCGGCAACTACGCAATGACCAAGATCGCTCCCTACACCAACACCCCCATCCTGTACGGCAACGACACCTACCGTTTCCACAACCGTGTTGTCACTGCTGAGCCCATCGAGGCTGCTCACGTTGCAGAGATGAAGGCTAAGTGGAATGAGGTTCTGGGCACCGGTACTTACGAGCAGTGGGTCAAGGATTACCTGACTGGTAAGGGCTACACCATCGAAGACACCGCTACCTTCTACTTCGACGCTGACGTTACCTACTGGGACGTTCTGGCTACTTCCTACGCTGCTGACTCCGAGATTCTGGTCCAGACCTACGACGGCCTGGTCGAGAACGACATGGAGAACCAGGAGAAGCCCGCTCTGGCTCTGAGCTACACTGTTTCCGATGACGGCCTGAAGTACACCTTCACCCTGCGTGAGGGCGTTGTCTGGGTTGACAACCAGGGCCGTAAGGTTGCTGACCTGACTGCTGACGACTTCGTTGCTGGTCTGCAGCATATGATGGACGCTGCTGGCGGCCTGGAGTACCTGGTCTGCGCTGGCTGCGCTAACATTGTCAATGCCGATGAGTACATCGCTGGCGAAGTTACCGATTTCGCTGAGGTCGGTGTTAAGGCTATCGACACCTACACCCTGGAGTACACCCTGACTGAGGCTACTCCTTACTTCCCCACCATGCTGGGCTACGGCGTCTTCGCTCCCATGAGCCGTTCTTACTACGAGTCCATGGGCGGCAAGTTCGGCGCTGACTTCGACAACACCGCTGAGACTTACCTGTACGGCAAGGGCCCCGACAGCATCGCTTACTGCGGTCCTTACGTCATCACCAGCTACAACTCCAACAACTCCATCGTTCTGACTGCTAACAAGTCCTACTGGAACGCTGAGAACATCAACCTGAAGTCCTTCACCTACATGTACACTGACGGCACCGACCATCAGAAGATGTATGATGACTTCTTCAATGGCGTTGTTGACACTCTGGGCATGACCAACGAGCGCGTTGAGATTGCTAAGAAGGCTGGTACCTTCGACAAGTACGCTTACATCTCTGACACCGATGCTACCACTTACTGTGGCTTCTTCAACCTGCGCCGTGCAGCTTTCGTTACCGGCGAGAACATCGGCAAGTCCACCAAGACTGAGCAGGACATCCTGCGCACCGGCGCTGCTATGCTGAACCAGAACTTCCGTCTGGCTCTGGCTACCTCCATCGACCGTGGCACCTACAATGCACAGTCTGTTGGTGAAGAGCTGAAGCTGAACTCCCTGGTTAACTCCTACACCCCCGGCAACTACGTCAACCTGCCCTCTGAGGTTACCATCACCATCGGCGATGCTGAGAAGACCTACGCTGCTGGCACCATGTATGGCCAGATCGTTCAGGATCAGCTGGATGCTGACGGCATCAAGCTGACCGTTTGGAACGGCACTGCTTCCACCGGCTTCGACGGCTGGTACAGCAAGGACAACTGCGCTGCTTACATTGCTAAGGCTGTTGAAGAGCTGAAGGCACAGGGCATCGAAGTTTCCGCTGAGAACCCCATCCTGCTGGACATCCCCGTCCGTGGCGACTCCGAGGTTTCCAAGAACCAGAAGAACGCCATGAAGAAGTCCATCGAGGAAGCTTCCAATGGCTGCATCAAGGTCAACCTGGTTGAGTACGCTACCCGTGATGATTATCTGGCAGCTACCTACCGCTTTGAGGTTGGTAAGGATGCTAACTACGACCTGAACGATGGTTCCGGTTGGGGCCCCGACTACGGCGATCCCAGCACCTACCTGGGCACCATGCTGCCCAACGGCGCTGGCTACATGACCAAGTCTCTGGGTATCTTCTAATTGAAGATTTAGCTTAGATATTTTTCCAATAACAAGGAGGGTGGGCGAATTTTCGCCCATCCTCCCGATTGGCGCTATGGCAAAGCACGGTTTTATAGGAAATGCTGCCCTCAGTATTCCTTGTGGTTTGGATTTACTGCCAGGAGTATTGAGGGCAGTGTTCTCTACTGCCGGATATTTTAAGCGCAATGTGTTATCCTAAGAGACAAGACGAAGGAGACTGACTATGACAAAATATTTAATCAGCAGAATCCTGCGGGCACTGTTCTCTGTTGTCCTCGTTATTGCTGTTATCATGATTATGATCTACACTTTCCTGGACAGAGAGGCTATTTTTAATGCTGACCCCTCGTATCAGAAATTTCTTGACAACGATAAAGAAGTTTATAAGATGCAGCAGTGGGAGAAGTATGGATATCTCGACTATATCAACTTCACAGACTACCTGCAGGACGAGATTAAGGCTGGTCGGCTGACCAGCGAAGAGGCCAGTGACGCACGACTCGCCATTACCGCTGACCAGGACAAGGACAATACCAAGGCTCTCGCTGAAGCTTTTGCTGAGAAGTACAGAGCAGAGGGCTATGAGATTGTTCGTCTGCCCGGCGCATATAAGATCGGTACTGTGAAGTTCAAAGAGGGCGGCTCGCCGAAGCTCTATGCTTACAAGGATGTTCCTCTGGTTAAGCGTTTGGCAAGCTACTTTACCGGCCTGATCAAGATCGACAATATTCACAATGTGGATAGCATAGAAGGGGAGCGGGGCCTGACCTTTACCTGGTATGATCCTGCCTATGGCGGAGAAAAGTTCTCTCCTGCGATTATGGGCAACGGCACCAGCTATAAGTATCTGCTTTACTGCAACGACACCTTCCCCTATGTGCATCAGAATCTGATCAATGTCCATTTGGGCGTTTCTTACTCTGTCACCAAGGATGTTGATATATTCAACACGATGACAGATGCACAGGGCCCGCTGAAGTTTGCTACGGTTACCTATCCCAGCGGTATTGTGGAAAATACCGCGGATGATATTCATTCTCTGCGGCATATCCCTGACACCCGGGATGCCGGTTTGCTGAATCAGAAATACTACGTTGACGACTACACCGGCGTTACGACTGCTAAGTCCGGTATGTCCCAGATGGGTTATTCCTTCAGCATCGGTATTATTTCCGTCATTTTGGCCTACCTGCTGGCAATTCCGCTGGGCGTGCTGATGGCGCTGAATAAGGATAAGTTTATCGACAAGCTGGGCACATTCTATATCATCTTCATTATGGCTGTGCCTTCTCTGGGCTATATCTTCATCTTCCGTGCAATCGGCAGTAGCTTTAAGCTGCCCACCACATTTGATGTGCAGAATCCCACGGTATTGATGTATATCCTGCCGGTCATCTCTTTGGCTCTGCCTTCCATCGCAAACCTGATGAAGTGGCTGCGCCGCTATATGATCGATCAGATGAACTCCGACTATGTTAAGTTCGCCCGCAGCGGCGGCCTTTCCGAGGGCGAGATCTTCAGCAAGCACATTTTGAAGAACGCGATCATTCCCGTGGTTCACGGCATCCCCGGCAGTGTGCTGGGTGCTTTGACCGGCGCTATCATTACCGAGCGTGTGTACCTGGTGCCCGGTATCGGTAATGTTTTGACCACAGCGATCAACAAGTACGATAACGGCGTTATCGTCGGTGTTGCACTGTTCTATGCATTGCTGTCTGTCACGTCCTTCATCCTGGGCGACGTGCTGATGGCTACTATGGATCCCAGAATTTCCTTCTCTTCGAAAGCGAGGTGATACGCGATGACCGACAATGTTATCAATCTGAGTGAATTTAATATGTCTGATGAGGAGCTGTTTGCTCCCGTTCCTCAGGACGAGCTGGCATCTGAGCGTATCACTGCTCCCAGATATTCCTACTGGCGCAGCGTATTCCGTGTTTTCTTCAAGAAGAAGCTGAATATTGTCGCACTGGTGTTGCTGGCAGTGCTGATCATCTTCTCTTATGTTTACCCCGCTATCATTGGCTATGATGCTGCCGTGGATCCCTTCATCAACCTGATGGATGGCTCTACCAAGCACCTGAAGCCTGCTGAAGCCATCGCAAAGTTCGGCTTTAGCTTGAAATGGGTCCTGGGCTCCGGCGCATCTGGTAACTCTACCTTCGATGCCATTTGGTATGGCTCCAGCATCTCCATTTCTCTTGCATTGGTTTGCGCTGCTATCAATATGTTTGTTGGCGTTGTCATTGGTGCGGTTTGGGGCTTCAGCAGAAAGTTCGACATCGTTATGACGGAAGTCTACAATGTCGTGGCCAACGTGCCGTATATTCTGCTGATCTCTGTTATCGTTCTGATTATGTCCGCTAGCTTCTGGTCAATGGTCTTTGCGTTGACTGTTACGGGCTGGATTGCCATTGCCTACTTTATCCGTACCCAGGTTATCATTATTCGTGACCGTGAGTACAATTTGGCATCCCGCTGCCTGGGCACGCCCATTACCCGTATCGCAACCAAGAACATTCTGCCCTTTATGACCTCTGTCATCGTGACCCTGATCGCTACCGAGATTCCCTCCTACATTTCTTACGAAGTGTTCCTGAGCTACATCGGTATGGGTCTGTCCGATATGTCTTTGGGTAAGTTGATCGAAGCTTCCAAGAGTGCAATGATCACCCCCGGCTGGGGATTCGAGTTCTGGAGCCCCGTTGCGGTGGCTTCCATCATCGCTGTGGTGCTGTATGTTGTCGGCCAGAATCTGGGCGATGCATCCGACCCCAGAACACATATGTAAGAGGTGACGGATATGGAAGACAAGAAGGTTTTGCTGTCCGTTAGGGACCTTGAAGTTAAGTTCCGCGTTCGTGGCAGAATACTGACCGCGATTCGTGGCGTTTCCCTGGATTTTCACGAGAATGAATCCGTGGCCATCGTTGGTGAGTCCGGTTCCGGTAAGTCTGTCTTTACCAAGACTTTTGCCGGCATGCTGGAGACCAATGGCTACATTAGCAACGGCTCTATTATCTTTAACGATGAAGAGCTGGCTGATACCTCTGTTGTGCTCAATGCTACCGCAGTGCGGATGATCAATGGCGCCGTTGAAGCGCTGAACCGTTACTCCAAGCTGGAAGCCGGTGCTGAGATATACAAGCAGATTTTGGCATTGGAGTCCGAGAAGAAGCAGCGTGCTACTATCAGCGATGAAGAGGATCAGGCTGCTACCGCTGAGATTGATGATCTGGTGTTCAAGCGTACTGAGCTGTTCAATCAGCGTCAGACCATTGACTCTAAGAATGAAAAAGAGCGCTATCACGCTGTTGGCGATGAGATCGCTGAGCTGGATAAGCAGATCAAAGCTCTGCAGCAGGCAAGAGCCGACAAGATCAAGGCTCATAAGAAGGCAATCCGTACCGATACGGCTTACCTGAGAGAGTTTGATGAGCGTATGGCAGCCCTGAAGGCTGCGTATGCTACTGCGATTGATTGCACCATTTCCGCTGAAGCAATGGCTCGCAATGAGATCATCGCTAAGGAGATCTACCTTTCTGTTGGCCGTTTTGGTGCGCATAAACGCAATCAGTGCTACACCAAGCTGCTGAAGGCTATGAAGAAGGCTATGCAGATGGGCGTAGATCTTTATGATGAGGAGCAGAGAAACACTGTCTTTGACAGCGTTGTGTTCCGTGTCAGATATTTGGATGAGACCCCTGAGAAGCTTCACGGCACTTGCGTGCTGAACCTGGCAAAAATCCAGTACGCTAAGGACTGGAGCCAGATCCGTGGTGGCAAGATCGCTACGGTTTTCCAGGATCCGATGACCTCTCTGAACCCCATCATCACCATTGGCAAGCAGATCACCTCCATCATCCTCAAGCATCAGAACTGCTCCGAGCTGGAAGCTCGTGCACGTGCGCTTGAGCTGATGAAGAAGGTTGGTATTCCCAATGCGGAGAACCGCTTTGACGATTACCCCTTCCAGTATTCCGGTGGTATGCGTCAGCGTATTGTTATTGCCATCGCCCTGTCCTGTCAGCCCAAGATCCTGATCTGTGACGAGCCTACTACTGCTTTGGACGTTACCATTCAGGCGCAGATTCTGAAGTTGATCAAAGATCTGCAGAAGGAATTTAATTACACCATCGTTTTCATCACCCACGACCTGGGCGTTGTTGCGAATATTGCGGATCGTGTTGCGGTTATGTATGCGGGTCAAATCGTTGAGACCGGTACTGTTGAAGAGGTCTTCTATGATCCCAGACATCCGTACACCTGGGCATTGTTGTCCAGCTTGCCGCAGCTTGCGCAGCGTAATACCAAGCTGTACTCGATTACCGGCACGCCTCCTTCACTGTATAACAGCATTGTTGGCGATGCCTTTGCTCCCAGAAATCCCTACTGCCTGAAGGTGGATACACTGAAGGAGCCTCCGATGTTCCAGGTTTCCGAGACCCACTTTGCAAAGACTTGGCTGCTGGATCCCAGAGCGCCCAAGGTGCAGAAGCCGGAGATCATTGAGAACATCCACGAGAAGCTTATGGCTGCATTTAATATTTAAGGAGGGGTATGTCGTGTCTAAAGAAAAAATGAAGAAGACTGCCTCTTACTTGCCCGAGCACGGTCCGATTGCCGAAAATGGCAGAGAGATCCTGCTGAGCCTGAAGAATGTTGATATTACCTTCGGCAAGGGTGACAATGCAGTCAGAGCTGTTAAGAACGCCAGCTTTGATATTTACAAGGGCGAGACCTTCTCCTTGGTAGGTGAGTCCGGCTCCGGAAAGACCACTATCGGCCGTGCTGTGATCCGTGTCAATCCCTGCGCTGCCGGCGAGATTCAGTATAAGGGTGTACGCATCTCCGGTAAGACCAAGCGTAGCTTGGACCGTGAGGTTATTCGTAATATTCAGATGGTCTTCCAGGATCCTGCTGCATCTCTGAACGAGCGTGCAACGGTTGACTATATCATCTCCGAGGGCTTGTACAACTTCAAGCTTTTCGAGAATGAGGAAGATCGGATTCGCAAGGTCGAGAAGATCGTGGAAGAGGTCGGTTTGCTGCCTGAGCATCTGACCCGTTATCCCCACGAATTCTCCGGCGGTCAGCGTCAGCGTATCGGCCTGGCCCGTGCTATGGTTATGGAGCCTGAGCTGGTTATCGCAGACGAGCCCATCTCCGCACTGGACGTTTCCATTCGTGCGCAGGTTCTGAACCTGCTGAAGAAGTTCCAGAAGGAACGGGATATTACCTATCTGTTCATCGCTCACGATCTGTCCATTGTCCGTTTCATTTCTGACCGGATTGGCGTTATCTATAAGGGCGATATCGTGGAGATTGCAGATGCCGAGGAGCTGTTTGACTATCCTCTGCATCCTTACACCCGCAGCTTGATTTCTGCTATTCCCATCCCGGATCCCATCCTGGAGAAGAATAAGGTGCTGTTTACCTATGATCCTTCCATTCACGATTACAGTGAAGATAAGCCTGAACTGGTGGACATCGGCCATGGCCATTTCATCTACGGCAGTAAGAAGGAAATCGAGGAGTACCGTGCGATCCGCGAGAAGAACGAGCCGCTGAAGTCCATTACCATTCTGCAGCCCGGTGAGCAGGCTGCCACCGTTGCCGAAGAGGAAGAGGATCCCTGGTCTGCTGAGCAGTTCCTGCTGCAGACACCGCTCCACGATACCGGTAGCAAGTGGTATACTTTCCTTTCTTTCCTGCTGCCGCCTGTGGGCTTGATCGGTGGCCTGATCTTCCGCAAGTTCAAGCATATCCGAAACTGGAAGGCTTGTAAGAAGGGCGCAATTGCCGGCCTTGTAACATTGGGTACGGTTATTGCCCTGTTCGGCCTGGCTTTGCTGAGTGCTGTTCTGTAAGGTATGAAAAATAGAAATGAAAGAGGCAACCCTGTTGGGTTGCCTCGTATCACGAATATCGAAGTTGCCAGGAAGAATCTTCCGCTGCGCATTGCGCTGCTGATTCTTGCGCTGGTGATTGCTTTTGCAGCCTTTGGCTATGGCATTTCTTCGCTGTTGACGACTGAGCCCGGTTGGAATACCATTGAGGTCAACTCTACACAGCTCAATTGCAGTGAAGATTTTACTCTGAATTACAATTTGGGCGCAGGAGAGGTATCGGCAACTGCTGAAAATAAGGCGCTTACAGCGCTGTACTCCAAGGCAACTGAAGAAGCCTATCAGCTTTTCAGCAATGACTATGCTTCCGATGAGCTGCACAACATTCGCTATGTCAATGCCCATTTCAATGAAGAGATTACGGTTGAGCCGGCGCTGCACAAGGCGCTCAGCGCCGTTGCAAAGGCCAATAACCGCAGCATCTATCTTGCTCCGATCTATGCCGCGTATGGACCGCTGTTTCTGTCTGAGAGCGATGTGGAGGCAATGCAGAACGATCCGCAGAGCAACCTGGAGACAAAAGCTTATATTGCTGAAATTTCCGGTTTTGCAAATGATCCTGAGATGATCAACATTGAGATTTTGGACACCCAAAAGATCTGTGTGAACGTGTCGGAAGAATATCTTGATTTCATCCAAAGCAATGAAATTGAATGCCTTTTGGACTTTTCCTGGATGACCAATGCCTTCATTGCGGATTATCTTGCGGATGTGCTGGTTGGTGCCGGATATAGCAACGGATATTTGTCCAGTTATGACGGTTTTACCCGGAATTTGTACAAATCCGATGATAAGTTCGCACTCAATATTTATCATCGTGTGGAAAGAGATGTGCTGCTCCCGGCGTCGCTGGAGTATAGCGGCGGCTGCAGTCTGGTGGCGCTTCGTGATTTCCCTCTGGCGGATGCTGACCGCTGGCATTACTACGCCTTTGAGGACGGACGAATCGAAAGCCTGATGCTGGATCCTGCAACCGGTACCCGCAAAAGCGCAGTTACCACGATGATCAGCTACTCTGAAAGCGCAGGCTGTGCCGATATTCTGCTGTCCATTGCGCCTCTGTTTATTGCGGATACGCTGGATATTCAGCAGGTAAACAGCCTGACTGCGCAGGGTATCTACACCGTATATCCCTATGCCAAGTCTGTACGCACCAATGATCCCTCGCTTTCATTGAGACTCAATGGTGACTTAGGCTACAGCAAGGCAACGATTGAATAACGAAAAACCACCGGATCTTCCGGTGGTTTTTGTTTTGTTATGACAATGCTTATGATGAAACTGTCTCGTTCTGTGGTTGAGCGGTAAGGATTTATTGACATTCCCAAATGCTGCATTATAAAGGTTTGACTGCATGAATCTGATGATATTCTTGACTTGATGTGCTTTGAATGGTAATATAAACCTTAGAAATATGCATCGTTGAGGAGGTTTCCTTATGGCAATTACCTATCAGGAATCCACAAAAACATTCTTTCTTGACGGAAAGGGCGTGACTTACGCCTTCTGCGTCAATGACTATGACTATCTGGAGCATCTGTACTTCGGCAAGACCATCGGGCACGATGATATTCGCTATGTCCGTGGTTGTGGCGGAACGGATAACAATCCCAAAATCCCCGGCGTGAAGATGGAGGTTGGCTATCCATACGGCGCACTGGATTCTTATCAGTATTTTGCACCGGAGCTGGCGTTCTTCGGTACCGGTGATTATCGTGAGCCGGCTGTGCAGATCAAGACTGAGCAGGGTGACCGTCTGTCTGACCTGCTGTATGATGGCTATGATGTCCTTCCCACCAAGCCTATGCCCAAGGGTATGCCTGCAATGCGCTGCGGCGAGACCCTGGTTATCCACCTGAAGGATCGGGTCAATGGCTTCGGCTGCGATCTGTATTACACGGTTTATGACGATGCCGGCGTAATTGCACGCCGCGCTGTCTATTACAATGGCTGTGACGCCACCGTGATGCTGAATCGGGCATATTCCTTCTCTGTAACCCTGCCGGAGCTTGATTACGATGTGCTGACTCTGCACGGCGCCTGGGCCACTGAGCGGCATATCCAAAGAACGCCTGCCCATTATGGCGTCATTTCCATTGACTCCAAGCGTACCACATCGTCCGCCTCCTTAAATCCCTTTATGGCGCTGGTCAGAAAGGGAGCAACCGAGGATGCCGGCGATGTATACGGTGTGAATTTGATCTATTCCTCATCCTTTGTGCTGAAGGCCGAAGGCTTGAGCGATGACCGTCTTTTGCTGACCGGCGGTATCAATGATTTTGATTTTTGCTGGAAGCTGCTGCCCGGTGAGAGCTTTGAGACTCCTGAGGTCGTTATCGCGTACTCCAGCGCTGGTATCGGCGGTATGAGCCGTGAACTTCACGATGCCTACCGCAATCACCTGATCAACCCCCGGTATGTGGGCAAGAAGCGCCCCATCGTCATCAATAGCTGGGAGTCCGCGTACTTTGATTTTGATACCCAGCGGCTGAAGCAGATCGTTGATGGCGTTGCCGGCACCGGCGTTGACACCTTCGTGCTGGACGATGGCTGGTACGGTAATCGTAACAGTGAATTCTCCGGCCTGGGCGATTGGTGGGTCAACGAGAATAAGCTGCCTGGTGGACTTGGCGAAATCATCGCCCATGTCAACAGCCGCGGCATGAAGTTCGGCCTGTGGTTTGAGCCGGAGATGATCAATCCCGATTCTGACCTGTTCCGCACCCATCCCGACTACGCCATTATTGCGCCCGGCCGTGAGGGAAGCCCCTGCCGTGGCCAGTATATGCTGGATCTGACCCGTCAGGATGTCCGTGATTTTGCGGTCAATGCGGTCAATAAGATCTTGAAAGAGAACAACATCGAGTATGTCAAGTGGGACTACAATTCCAATGTGAGTCAGTCCTGGTCCTTGGGCCTGGAACCGGATCGGCAGATGGAGTTTGCGCATCGGTATGCGCTGGGTGTCTACGATCTGTTTGAGCGGATCGTAGAGGCAAACCCGGACGTATTCTTCGAGGGCTGCAGCGCCGGCGGAGCCCGGTTTGATCCCGCTGTGCTGTATTACTTCTCTCAAATTTGGACCTCCGATTGTACTGATGCCGATATGCGCACAAAGATTCAGTACGGTACATCTGTTGCGTATCCTCTGATGGCGATGTCTTGCCACGTATCTGCTGTACCCAATCATCAGACCCGGCGCACCACTAGTATCGGCACAAGAGGCGATATTGCACACCTGGGCGCTACCGGCTATGAGCTGGATACATCGGCATTCACCGATGAGGATCGGGAAACTGTCCGTCAGCAGGTGGAAAAGTATCACGAGATGGAGGATTTGCTTCTGTGTGGCGATCTGTACCGCACAGAAAATCCCTTTGAAGGCAACTACTTTGGATTTATGATGGTTGCCAAGGACAAGGCCACTGCCCATCTGACGGCCTACCAGCGCCTGAATCACTGCAACTATCCTATGAAGCGGCTGCAGGTAAAGGGCCTTGATCCCGACAAGATGTATTTTGTCAGGGAGCTGGGGATGACAATGCTGGGCGCCACCTGGATGAATGTCGGTATCAAGCCCAATTTCCCATTTGAAGATTTTGCTACCTTGACATTTACTTTTAAGGCGGTATAATACTATAAGCAAGCGCTTTACGCTTAAAATATCATTGGAGTGTGTACTGTAATGAAACTGATTATTAAGAACGACTACAACGCAATGTGTGCCTGGGCTGCTCAGCATATCGCTGACGCCATCAACAATCACACCGAAAACCGTCCCTTTGTCCTGGGCCTGCCCACCGGATCTTCTCCTCTGGGTGTCTACAGAAACCTGATCGAGATGAATAAGGCCGGCAAGGTTTCCTTCAAGAACGTGGTTACATTCAATATGGACGAGTATGTTGGTTTGCCCCGTGAGCACGACCAGAGCTACTGGTATTTCATGCACGACAATTTCTTCAACCACATCGACATTCCCGCTGAGAACACCAATATTCTCAACGGTATGGCTGAGGACCTGGTTGCTGAGTGCCAGCGCTATGAGGACAAGATCGCTTCCTACGGCGGCATCGATCTGTTCCTGGGCGGCAGCGGCGTGGACGGCCACATTGCTTTCAATGAGCCCTTCACCTCTCTGACATCCCGTACTGGCATCCGTGCCCTGACCGAGGATACTCTGATCGTCAACTCCCGTTTCTTCGACAACGATCCCAACAAGGTCCCCAAGACCGCTCTGTCTGTTGGCGTCGGCACTGTTTGTGATTCCAAGCAAGTGCTGCTGCTGATCAGCGGCCACAACAAGGCCCGCGCTTTGCGCCACTGTGTTGAGGGCGGCGTTGACCATGCCTGGACCATCAGCGCTCTGCAGCTGCACAAGGATGGCATCATCGCTTGCGATGAGGCTGCCTGCGGCGAACTGAAGGTCGACACCTACAAGTACTTCAAGGAAATCTACAAGGACGAGAAGTAAGCTGAATATCTTAACTGCCCGATCTGTTGATCGGGCAGTTTTTCTTTTGCGGCATATTTTTGCAGATTCTCGCACAAACTGAATGAGAAAGGGTGTGTGGGTTATGATAAAAATGGAAGCACTGTTTGATCTTAAGCACAGCCTGGCAGGGGAGTACCTGGCTGGTTTTGAATACCCCTGGCAGGCTTTGAATGGAATCAATGATCTGATTATGTCCATTGGCGAAGAACTTGACGAGGATTACGAAGAAGTGACCTCCTATGTGTGGATCCACAAGACAGCTCAAGTGGCAGCCAGCGCCAATATTGGCAAGCCTTGCATCATCGGCGCCAATACGCAGGTGCGGCATTGCGCATTCATCCGCGGCAGTGCGTTGGTTGGTGATAACTGCGTAGTTGGCAACTCAACAGAGCTGAAAAATGCGATCCTTTTCGATAATGTGCAGGTGCCGCATTTTAACTATATTGGTGACAGTATTTTGGGCTATAAGGCCCATTTGGGTGCTGGTGCGGTGACCTCAAATGTCAAATCGGATAAGACAACTATCGTTGTCAATGGCCTTGAAACTGGATTGAAGAAATTTGGCGCGATGGTTGGGGATTACGTGGAGGTCGGCTGCAATGCGGTGCTAAATCCCGGCACCATCATTGGCAGATGCAGTAATATCTACCCGGCATCCTGCGTGCGAGGCATTATCCCGCAGCGGTGCATTTGGAAAACCGGAGGCATCATCGTGAAAAAGGAGGAGCGTTAATGGGAAAGTATTTCGGCACAGACGGCTTCCGGGGGGAGGCAAATGTAGGCCTGACGGCTGACCACGCCTTCCAAATCGGACGATTTATCGGCTGGTATTATACACAACTCAAACGTCGTAACGGAAAAGAAGGCCCGGCAAGGGTCGTGGTCGGCAAGGATACACGGCGCTCCAGTTATATGCTGGAATACAGCCTTGTAGGTGGGCTGACCGCCAGCGGTGCGGATGCCTATTTGCTTCACGTTACCACAACACCGTCGGTGGCCTTCGTTTGCCGGACGGAGAATTTTGATTGCGGAATTATGATCTCCGCATCTCATAATCCCTACTATGACAACGGTATCAAGCTGATCAACAGCTTTGGCGAAAAGATGGATGAGCGGATCATTGATCTGATTGAAGACTATTTGGACGGTCATTTGGAAGCCTTCGGCAAAGCCTGGGAGGAATTGCCTCTTGCTCGACGGGAAATGATCGGTAGAAGCGTTGACCACGTGGCCGGCAGAAACCGTTACATTGGCTATTTGATCGGGCTGGGTATGTATTCGTTTAAGGGGCTGAAAATCGGTCTGGATTGCGCCAACGGCGCAGCGTGGAACATTGCCAGAAATGTATTTGACGCAATGGGCGCGAAGACCTATATGATCGGAGCCGATCCCGATGGCTACAACATCAACACCAATGCCGGCTCGACCCATATTGAGGTGATGCAAAAGTTCGTGCTGGAGAACGGCCTGGATGTTGGATTTTCTTATGATGGCGATGCCGATCGCTGCCTCTGCGTGGATGAAAAGGGAAATGTCATATCCGGCGATCACATTCTCTATATTTACGGCAAGTATATGAAAGAGCGTGGCAAGCTGGTGGGGAATACGGTGGTTACAACGGTGATGTCCAATTTTGGGCTGTATAAAGCCTTTGACGAGCTGGGAATCGGCTATGCCAGGACGGCTGTGGGCGATAAATATGTTTACGAATATATGATGGAAAACGGCTGCCGATTGGGTGGCGAGCAGAGCGGGCATATCATATTCTCAAAGTACGCGTCCACCGGCGATGGCATCCTGACATCGCTCAAAATGATGGAGGTTATGCTGGCAAAGAAGAAGACGCTGAGCCAGCTTTGCGAAGGTTTTGTATTCTATCCGCAGGTGTTGAAGAACATTACTGTTACGGATAAGGCGATGGCACAAAGTGATCCCGATGTGCAGTCGGCAGTAGCCGCTGCAGCGGCGAAACTGGGGGAAACCGGCCGCATTTTGGTGCGTGAATCCGGCACAGAGCCGAAGATCCGGGTAATGGTGGAAGCGCATGATATGCAGCTATGTGAAGTATTGGTGGATTCCGTGCTGGGCGTGATTCGCTCTAAGGGATACGCGGTATAAAATGAGTGGGCAATATTGCCCACTCATTTGTGTTGAAATGCGGAATTTCGTGTGGTATAATTGTTGAAAACAGCACAAAAGGGGAAAAGTTATGAAAATTATTGATATTTTGAAGCAGGATCAGGTCGGCCTGTCCTTCGAGGTGTTCCCGCCCAAGACGGAAACCTCTTTTGAAAATGTCCGCAATGCGACCGAGCAAATTGCTGCTTTGCGACCCTCTTTTATGAGCGTTACATACGGCGCCGGCGGTGGCACCAGCGAGTATACATTGGCCATTGCGAAGAATATCAAGGAAAAGTACGGCGTACCGATGCTGGCGCATTTAACCTGCGTTTCTTCCGACAAGGGTAGCGTGCAGCAGCGGATTCAGGCGATGAAGGAAGCCGGAATTATGAATGTTATGGCGCTTCGTGGCGATCTGACACCGGAGCTTGAAAAAACTGATAGAAGCCATTGGGATTATCAGCACGCCATCGAGCTGGTGCAGGAGCTGAGAAAAGCTGGTGATTTCTGCATCGGCGGCGCTTGCTATCCGGAGGTGCACCCCGAGAGTCCCAACCAGCGTGAGGACATTCTCCACCTGAAGGAAAAGGTGGATGCCGGTGTGGATTTCCTGACCACACAGATGATTTTTGATAACAATCTGTTCTTCAATTTCCTCTATAAAATTCGGGAGGCTGGCATCACTGTACCCATCGTTCCCGGCATTATGCCCATCACCAATGCCAATCAGGTGGACCGTGCCATCAAGCTGTCTGGTGCGTTTATGCCCCAGCGCTTCCGGGCAATGGTTGATAGATTTGGCAGCAATCCGGCTGCAATGAAGCAGGCCGGTATTGCCTATGCAACCGATCAGATCATTGATCTGTATGCCAATGGCATCACCAATGTCCACGTGTACACGATGAACAAGCCGGAGATCGCTGAGGGTATTCAAAAAAATCTGTCGGAAATCCTGGGTAACAGTTTTGCATAATTTTGCATTCCATTATCGGCGGTGAAGAAAGTGAATGTTTTAGATTTTATCCAAAATAATATTGCATATTTGGACGGCGGTATGGGGTCGCTTTTGCAGCAAAAGGGCCTTGCGCCCGGAGAGCTTCCCGAGCGGTGGAATATCAGCCACCCGGATGTGATCACCGAGATCCATAAGGCGTACTTTGATGCTGGCTCCAATATTATCTGCACCAACACCTTTGGTGCCAATGCGCTGAAGCTTTGCGATGCCGAGCTGGAAGCCGTCATTCGTGCAGCGGTGGACAATGCGAACCAAGCCCGTAAGACCAGCAGCGGAACACAGCCGAAATTTGTGGCACTGGATATTGGCCCTATCGGAAAGCTGCTGAAGCCCTACGGTGATTTCGACTTTGATGATGCTGTGGAGATTTATGCCAAGACTGTGCGTATCGGTGCGGCTTGTGGTGTTGACCTGATCTTTATCGAAACCATGAGCGACAGCTATGACACCAAAGCAGCATTGCTGGCAGCGAAAGAAAATTGTGACTTGCCTGTATTCGTTTCCAATGCCTATGGCGAGGACGGCAAGCTGATGACCGGTGCCACACCGGCAGCGATGGTCGCTATGCTGGAGGGGATGGGGGCGGATGCCATCGGCGCAAATTGCTCTCTTGGCCCCAGGCAGCTTGCTGGCGTGGTGAAGGAATTTCTGGAATACGCATCTGTGCCGGTGTTGTTAAAGCCCAATGCAGGACTTCCCAGGAGCGAGAATGGGCAGACGGTATATGATGTTTCTGTCGATGAATTTGCCCGGACGATGGCAGAGTATATCGGTAGCGGTGTCCGCATCGCCGGCGGCTGCTGCGGCACGACGCCTGTATATATTCAGGCGGTTTGCGATCATACCGGCAACATTTTGCCCCAGGCAATCCTGCCGAAGAATCGGACTTTGGTTTCCTCCTACACCCACGCGGTGGAGTTTGGCAATGCGGCCGTTCTGATCGGTGAGCGGATCAATCCCACCGGTAAAAGTAAGCTGAAGGAAGCCCTGAGAAATAATGACCTCGGCTATGTTTTAGGCGAAGGCATTGCCCAGCAGGAAAAGGGTGTTCACATCCTGGATGTAAATGTGGGCTTACCGGAGCTTGACGAAGCGTCTGTTTTGCCGGATATTTGCTTTGAATTGCAGGCGATTCTTGACCTGCCCTTACAGATTGACACTGTGAATGTGACAGCAATGGAAAAGGCACTTCGGCGCTATAACGGCAAGGCGATGGTCAATTCTGTCAGCGGCAGGGAAGATGTAATGGCCGCCATTTTCCCGTTGGTGAAGAAATATGGCGGCGTTGTGGTCTGCCTAACTTTGGATGAAAACGGAATTCCTTCATCCGCTGAGGAGCGTGTGAAGATCGCCCGGAATATTATTTCCCGGGCAAATGAATATGGCATCGACAAGAAAAATCTGATATTTGACACCCTGGCAATGACTGTCAGTTCCGATATCCATGCGGCCAGGGAAACACTCAAGGCCCTGAATATTATCAAAAATCAGCTTGGCTGCCATACCTCTTTGGGCGTTTCCAATGTATCCTTTGGCTTGCCGAGGCGGGACAGCATTACGGCAACATTCTTCACAATGGCGCTGGAGAACGGACTTTCCGCTGCCATTATGAATCCCAATTCCGCCGAGATCATGAAGGCGTATTACGCCTATAATGCCCTCAGCGGTTTGGATGATAATTGCGAGGCGTATATTGAGAATATTGCGCAGTTCGTTTCCGATATTCCAAAGGCGGAAATTGCCTTTGAGAGTGACCTGCAGCGTGCGATCGTCAAGGGATTGAAAGAGCAGGCAGGTGAAATTACCGCAAAGCTCTTAGAAACGGAAGATCCTCTTGATATCGTATCAAAGCAGATCATTCCGGCGCTGGATATCGTTGGTCAGGGCTTTGAGAATAAGACGATGTTCCTGCCTCAGCTTCTGATGAGTGCGGAGGCATCCCAGTATGCGTTTGAGAGAATCAAGGCGAAAATGTCAGGAAGCAGGGCCGGAGGCAAGGGGAAATTCGTGATTGCCACTGTGCAGGGGGATATCCACGATATCGGCAAAAATATCGTGAAGCTGCTTTTGGAGAATTACGGCTTTGATGTTTATGATCTCGGCAGGGATGTTCCGCCGGAGCGGATCGCTGAAGAGGTGATAGCGCAGAATGCGCCGCTGGTTGGCTTAAGTGCTTTAATGACCACCACTGTGCCGGCAATGGCGGCTACTATCAAGCTGCTTCGTGAGAAAGCACCGTGGGTAAAGATCGTTGTGGGCGGTGCTGTGCTTACCCAGGAATACGCCGATTCCATCGGCGCGGACTACTACGCAAAAGATGCAATGGCCACCGTGCGGTATTCAATGGGGGTGAAATGATGAAATACGCAGTAGATTTTCGAAGCATAGCAAGAGCCGCACTTTCGGGTAGATGGGCAGTGGCGGTCATTACCGGAGTTGTCGCTTCTATGTTGGGAGCGGTTGCCTCCGAGGGCCCGGAAATCAAAATTAATCTCGACGAAAGCGGTCTTTATACAGTTCTCAATATCGGCGGACAGGAGATATATACTACCGAAATGGGGTGGAATCTTCCGTTTTCTAATTTGCTTAACAGCGGATTGGCATTTGTCCTCTTTGCTGTGCTGGTGATTGCTGTGCTATATTATTTCATTAGCAGTGTCGTACAGATCGGCTATGCCCGTTTTAATATTGACTTGGTCGATCTGCAAAATGAACCGCAAATTGGCACACTTTTTGCTTACTTTTCCTACTGGAAGACAACCGCCGCGGCTAGGTTTTTGCAGTGGTTGTATGTATTTTTGTGGTCGCTGCTGTTTATTATTCCCGGTATTGTTGCAGGGTACAGCTATGCGATGACCGGATACATTTTGGCGGAACATCCGGAGCTGACGGCAAGTGAAGCAATTGGACGGTCAAAGCAGATTATGTACGGAAACCGTTTTCGACTATTCTGCTTGCAACTCAGCTTTATTGGCTGGGATATGCTTTGCATATTGACATTAGGTATTGGATATCTTTGGCTTAATCCTTATAAACAAGCAGCAACGGCAGCATTCTACCGTGAGGTATCCGCAATAGAGAATACCATTTGACACACGAGAAAAGCGAGCTGTGGATCTCCACAGCTCGCTTGTTTTCCTGAAAACACAAATTATTCCCACTCGATGGTGGTTTTTTGGTTTCGTGGATATGTAGTGGTTGCTGCTATATTAGCATTCAAGGTGTAGTGCTATTATACCAGTTATTTTGTTTTACCACACTTTTGTTGGTCAAAAGTTGGTCACGGATTTTGGGAGATACGGAGCAATTTTTGCGTTACAACACACCGGTAATTTGATCTAATTTATGCTTCAATATCAACCCTGTTTACTTTACCACAAAGCATAAATATGTCAAGGCAGATAATGCACGCACTTTCTTAAACGAGAGTGCGTGCGTTTTTGCGTAAGCGATATAAAAGAAATAACCCTCGACTCTGTTACCTAATCACTGTAACTGGTCGAGGGTTATTTCACACAGTATGCGGGTTCCATCATTTACATAACCTCGTACTTTCTGCAGATTTGACGCAACTTCCAAAATTTTTGAATTGCTCCCGGTTCAATTCCTTTAGTTTTGTTTCTGAGAAATTTATGTCATCGGGATGAGGTGGGAAGCTCGTCTTTCGATTCCGTTTTTCATAGGAATCTATGATTGACTAGATCATTGGTATCACCTCTTTGTGCCTTTATGATAACCGATATTAACCTTGTTTTCAAGATGGTATGTTGAACGAAAAATCAGTGCTGAAAAGTTCTTGAAATACCCTGAATGAATGCAAAAGGGAGAAAGTTTTCTTGAGAAACAAATCGTGATTGACAGTGCTATATTGCTTGTGATAGAATAATATTGTTGGGTGGTCAAAAGGCCACCCATTTTTTGTAGAGGAAATATGGGTATGAATTTGCCTTACTATAAACTGTGGAGACACAGCAATGAAAAGCTCATACAGTTTACCTCCTTTACACAACTAATTATAAACATAGGCAAAGCGAAATCTACCAACCCATATTTGCATTTGAGCAACTTTAAGTTGCAAACGAATGCACCATCGGCTCTTTTAGATATTCATATAGATCTGCTGCGTCTTCTTCTCGGAAGGTTCGCAGGATCAATCTGGAGGTTTTAATCATTTTGTCCTCTCCGTTCTTTCAACATCCGGCCATATCGCTCTGGGTTGTTGATGCTCAAATCACCATGCCGCAAGCCAGGAAGGATCTCCGCTTTGCTGCTAGGCATCCTAGTGTTGAGCAGTTTGGCAGAATCCAGGATGCTTTTTTGCTCTCGGGAACCTGCAACGATCTTCACCCTTGCTGTCGTTTTGCTCAGAGCGGCTTTCATCTCATAAGCACAGTTGGCCCGCAGGAACGCGATCATATCTTCTTTGCTGATTTTGCAGGTATCCCGGTAATAATCATCAAACAATGCCTTGGGGATTCCCAGATAGGCTGCCTGCAATTTGGCAAACCATTTCTGCTTGGTCAGGCCATAACTCATCCCAAAGGTTGGTTTGATTAGCGCATAGGTCAACTTTGACGGTTTGACCAAAACACTTTCGAGCAAAGCAAAGCAGCAAATGTCCGATCTTTGCGTCAGCATTTCCACGGCAATCTGTCCACCGAGGGACAGACCACCCAAAGCATAAACACTGCCGCCGTGGTGTTCGTCGATATATGCAATCAGCCGTGCAGCATTATCCTCAATGGAAGTAAAAGGCTCGTCACTGTCCGCATGTCCGTCCAGAATCGGCAGAACCACATGGTATTTATCTGCCAAAAGCAGTGCAACTTCGCGGTAATTCCACCAGGACAGACCACCGCCATGGAGCAGGATGACGGTTTGCGAATTGTGTGCACCATATTCAACATACTGCATTGTGCCTCACCTCTAACAGTATTATAGTTTTCCCCAATATAGCCGTCAACATCTTTATACAATCTTAACACCGCCTGCATGAGCCTTAACACCCCCTTTATACCTTTTCTGATAGGATTACAGTAAGAAAAGTGTTGGGAGGTATCGCCATGTGGGCGGTTTTACATAAACGAAAGCTAAGCTCGTCCCAGATCATCCTCTTTGGCTTTGCTGGGGTGATCCTTGTGGGAACGCTACTGCTTCTGCTGCCGTTTGCTACAAACAGCGGTCAAAGCGCATCCTTTTGGGACGCTCTGTTTACATCAACTTCTGCCGTTTGCGTGACAGGTCTGATCGTGCAGGACACGGCAACCTACTGGTCAGCCTTTGGACAGTCGGTGATCCTGCTGTTGATTCAAATTGGCGGTATGGGCGTGATTACCGTGGCCGCAGCCATCACTATGGCCTCCGGCAAGAAGATCTCTTTAATGCAGCGAAGCACCATGCAGGATGCTATTTCTGCCCCACAGGTGGGCGGTATCGTCCGCTTTACCGGCTTTATTCTGAAAGGCATTTTCCTCTTTGAATTTTTGGGTGCATTGGTACTGACGACGGTGTTCATCCCGGAATATGGCATCAAAGGCATCTGGCTGGCGGTGTTCCATTCTATCTCCGCATTCTGCAATGCAGGGTTTGACCTAATGGGTACGAAAAGCCCGTATTCTTCCTTGACATCCTATGCGGATCACCCAGTGGTGAACATCACCATTATGTTGCTGATCGTTATTGGTGGTATCGGTTTTTTGACCTGGCAGGATATCCGGCAGAACGGTTTCCACATCAAACGTTACCGAATGCAAAGCAAGGTGATCCTTGCCACCACGGGCATTCTGCTGATTGTCCCGGCAATTTACTTCTTCTTTTTCGAGTTCTCCGCAGAGCCGATTGAAAGGCGTATTCTGCTGTCCCTGTTCCAGTCGGTAACACCCAGAACCGCAGGCTTCAATACAGCAGATTTGACAGCGCTGAGCGAGACCGGTCAGGCCCTAACCATTGGCCTGATGCTTATTGGCGGCAGCCCCGGCTCTACCGCAGGCGGTATGAAGACCACCACTGCAGCGGTGCTGATCGCCTGTGCGGTGGCAGTTTTCCGTAGACGGGAAAACGGACGTTATTTCGGCAGGCGGATCTCCGATGATACCGTTAAAAACGCACTGACCGTATTTTTGATGTACATTTCTCTGTTTTTGCTGGGCGGTATGATCATCAGCCGGGTGGAAGGTCTTCCTATCCTGACTTGTCTGTTTGAAACAGCTTCGGCTATCGGCACAGTTGGCCTGACACTGGGCATCACACCGGGCTTGCTTCTCATTTCCAAGCTGATCCTGATCAGCCTGATGTTCCTTGGAAGAATCGGCGGTTTAACGCTGATTTTCGCTACACTGTCAGCAAATAAAAACACCCTCTCCAAGCTGCCTTTGGAGAAGATCACAGTTGGTTAAGGAGGTAAGACCATGAAATCAATTCTTTTAATTGGCCTTGGCCGTTTCGGAAAGCACATCGCCATGAAGCTCCGGGAGCTGAACCACCAGGTTATGGCTGTTGACCACAAGGAGGAGCTGGTGCAGGAGATCCTTCCTTATGTGACCAACGCACAGATTGGTGACAGCACCAATGAAGCATTCCTGCGCAGCCTGGGTGTAGACAATTACGATGTCTGCATCGTAGGTATCGGCAACAACTTCCAAAACAGCCTGCAGACAACAAGCCTGCTGAAGGAATTGGGTGCCAAGCTGGTAGTATCCCGTGCCGCAACAGATGTGCAGGAGAAATTTCTTTTGCGAAACGGCGCGGACGAAGTAGTTTACCCGGAAAAGCAGCTGGCAAGATGGGCAGCCATCCGGTACAGCGCCGATCACGTGCTGGATTACATTGAGTTAGACAGCGAGAATGCGATCTTTGAGGTGACGATTCCTCAAAATTGGATGGGTAAGACAGTTGGCCAGCTGGACATTCGCAAAAAGTTCAGCATCAATATTCTGGCTATGAAGTGTGGAAGCAAGCTGGATTCCTTCATCACTCCCGATACCCTGCTGTGCGAGGGGAAGTCCATGATGGTGATGGGAAGATTCAAGGATATCCAGAAATGCTTCCGGATTTGAGATCGCAATTATGGATGTAGTTTGGATCATACTGGCTGTGCTGAGTTTTATCGGCGGTCAGGTATATCTGTTCTGTCTGCTGGGCAAGCTCGATGCGTTTTTGGAACGCAGGCCCGGCGATGAACCGACCTTTCCTTATGATGATAGTTGTAGAGATCCGGAGGATGTGATAGAATGAAGAAAAATGACACAGGAGGGCTCAGTATGGCAGAGCATATTCTTGTGGGTCTTTCCTCAGCACCGTCCAATGCCCGGATCATTCGCACAGCCGCAACTATGTCAAAGGCTTTTGGTGGCAACTTTACCGCACTGTTTGTCCGCACACCCAATTATGAGGCAATGTCGGAAGAGAACAAGGACCGCCTGCGGCAGAACACCGCATTGGCGCAGGAGCTGGGAGCTACCATTGAAACTGTTTTCGGTGACGATGTATCCTATCAGATCGCGGAGTATGCAAGACTGTCCGGTGTAACCAAGATCGTGGTAGGACGAAGTGCTGTTTCCAAACGCAGGCTCTTTGGCAAACCCACACTGACGGAAAAGCTGACCCAGATCGCACCGAATATTGATATCCACATTATACCCGATGCCAATACGGATCCTGCCTATCGGCAAAAGAAAGCCCGAAAGAGGGTCGATTTGAGGACCGCACTCCGGGAATGGGGCATTTCTGCTGGTATTTTGGCACTTGCCAGCGGCTTGGGGTATCTGTTTTCAAAAGTAGGCTTCAGCGAGGCCAACATTATTGCAATTTATCTGCTGGCGGTGCTGCTCACGGCAATGGTTACGTCCACCCGGTCAAGCTATGTGCTGTCGGCCGTTGGAAGCGTCCTGGTGTTTAATTTCTTCTTTACCTATCCGCAGTTCTCTCTGCGTGTATATGCGGATGGAGCGCCGCTGACCTTCCTCATTATGCTGATCGCGTCCTTAACGGTCGGCACTATGACAGACCGGATGAAGGGACAGACAAAGCAATCCACCCAGGCAGCCTACCGCACCAATCTGCTCCTGGAGACCAATCAGCTTTTGCAGAAAGCACAGACAGACGAGGAGGTCCTGCAGGCTTGCCGCACACAGGTATCCAAGCTGCTGGGCAGAACAGCATCTGTGCTGCTCGGTGTTGTCGCCAGTACCAATAAAGACACGCAGAGATATCCCATCAAGGTCCAGGACCGAATCTATGGAACGGTCATTATTGAGGGCGCGGAACCTCTGGAAGCATTTGAGAATAGTGTGTTGCTGTCCATCCTTGGCGAGTGTGCCTTAACACTGGAGAACAGCAGAAATGCCAAGGAAAAGGAAGCGGCGAAGCGGCAGGCAGAGAACGAGAAGCTTCGCGCCAACCTGCTGCGTTCCATTTCGCACGACCTGCGCACACCGCTGACATCTATCTCCGGTAACGCCGGCATGCTGCTTTCTGATTTGGAAAAGTTGGATAATGATACCATTCGACAAATGTGCGGAGATATCCATGACGATTCCGCATGGCTGACCAATTTGGTGGAGAATTTACTGGCGGTTACTAAGATTGAAGAGGGCAGGATGCAGCTTCAAAAACAGCCTCATCTGGTAGAAGAGATCATCACGGAGGCTTTGCAGCACATCAGTAGAAAGCAGACAGAACATACCATTACCGTGCATCACGAAAACGAACTGCTTCTTGCCAGGTGTGATGCCCGGCTGATCATCCAGGTCATTATCAATCTGGTGGACAATGCCATCAAGTATACACCTGCCGGCTCACATATTACCATCACCACAAAGCAGAACGAGCAACACACCGAGATCTCCGTTGCTGATAACGGTGCAGGTATTCCGGACAGCGAGAAGGAAAAGATATTCCAGATGTTCTACAGCGGCAGCAATCCCATTGCCGATTGCCGCAGAAGCCTGGGTCTGGGACTGAGCCTTTGCAAGTCTATCATCACTGCCCATGGCGGCGAGATCACCGTATCCGACAATGCGCCTACCGGCACGATCTTTACATTTACCATTCCATCCGGGGAGGTGGAAGTCCATGAATAATCCAAAGATCTTAGTGGTGGAGGACGAT